>JAGDMB010000152.1 GCA_017860375.1 Bacteroidota bacterium
CAGGTTATTGGCCAGGTGGGGTCCCGGCAAAAACTCGGCCGAAAGGTAGGCTACCATTTTGGTATTCTCGTTGATTTTCGAATCCACAAGATCCTGGATTCCCTGCATCCACGATTCGAGCATACGCTCACGGACCGTGTAGGAAAGGGCCATATAAAGGTCATTACGGCTGGCATTTATCAAGGTGCAGCCCTGCAGGTAATACAGATTGTCAAGAAACGCCCTGGCGATAGTATCGGCATTCCTCCCGGTGCGGATTTCATTTTTATCTTCCATGGGTTTCATATCGGGTATATTGACGTTGGCAATTAATTTATCAAAATTAGCATATATAATCGACTTAATTGAAATCTTTAAAAGGGCAATACTTTATATTTGCTGCTTATTTGAACTTCCATGATTCAATCCCATCCGGGCGAATTTTCAGCGATCCTGGTAGCCTTATTCTGGACCATTACAGCTCTGGCTTTTGAATCGGCAAGCAAGAAAGTGGGATCGCTGCCGGTAAATATAATCCGTCTGATCCTCGGATTTCTTTTTCTCTCACTTCTCAACCTGATAATCAGGGGCCGCTTCTTCCCCACCGATGCTTCCGTGCACAACTGGATATGGTTGTCCGTTTCCGGCCTGATCGGTTTTGTATTGGGAGACCTGTTTTTGTTTAAATCCTATACCATTATCGGAGCCTGGTTTGCCATGCTGATGATGACCCTGGCTCCGCCCCTGGCCGCCATTTTCGGCCGGATCATACTGGGAGAAACCATGGATCTTAAATCGATATCGGGAATGATTCTTACGCTAATCGGCATTGCCATTGCACTTTTCAGCAAAAACCTTGAAAACAATAAAATTGCCATCCGCAAACCCTTTAAGGGAATAATGTTTGCATTTTTCGGAGCCCTGGGGCAGGCGCTTGGTATTGTTTTCAGCAAATATGGAATGCAGGAATACAGTCCTTTTCCATCTACCCAGATCAGGATTATTACCGGCATGATCGGATTTGCGCTGATCATAACACTTTCAGGCAGATGGAATGCGGTTCTGGCAGCCCTGAAAGACAGAAAAGGGATGACCGCCATTACGACCGGATCATTCTTTGGTCCTTTCCTTGGAGTATCCTTTTCGCTCATGGCGGTAAAATACACGTCCGCAGGAATTGCATCCACCATCATGGCAATTGTTCCCATTCTGATCATCCCGCCAAGTATTTTTCTTTTTCATCATAAGATCACCGTCCGTGAAATTGTCGGAACGGTGCTCAGTGTCGGAGGTGTTGCGCTGTTTTTCCTTTGAATCCCTTTCAAATTGAAACCCCATGAATAAAACCCTGTTAATTGTATCCCTCGTCTTGAATCTGCTGATGCTTTCAGGGCTCATCCTGATCGGGAGCAGGATATTTGCAGAAAAACCTCCGGTGATCAAAGAGGTTCAGCGGTGGACGGAAGATGTTCCCGTTCCAGACAGCGTCCACATTGCCATGCTGGGTAATTCACTCACAGCATATGCTGACTGGAATGAATTGCTCGGGAGGAATGATGTGCAGAACTTCGGTGTTGCCGACTTCTCTGTAAAACAACTTTCGTGGTTGCTGGACCAGTGGGTGATCCCCTCAAAACCCCGCTTCTGTTTTATCAATGGCGGACAGGAAGATATCATGCTGGGAGTCCCGCTGGAACGCATGGCAGAGGACTATTCCATGATCCTCGATTCGCTGCAGCACAACGGCATCAAGCCAGTAGTGCAGTCTACCCTCATGCGATGGGAAGATGCGGAAGCGAACCGGCAGACAGAAAAAATAAATCAGTTGCTTACAGCGATCTGCAGGGAAAGAAACATCGATTTTATCAACCTGAATACGGTTCTATCCGGTAAAAATGGTCTGAAGCCCCAGTATACCACTGACGGGATGCATCTTAACAGCAAGGGATATGAGTTATGGTCTATCATCGTAAAGGATTATCTCTTATTGAACAATTCCCGGTAAATCGCCAAATCATGAAAAATACATTTATAATTTCTGTCCTCTTTAATTTGATATTGGCTGTTTTATTGATTACAGCCCTTCTGTATCAGTTCCGAAAAGAGGAAGATCCTGTTGCCAAAATAAGTAAATTTGAACCCCAGAAACTGTCTGCGAAACGAATTGAAAGAATTATGATACAATCCCCTCAAAACGTATCCATCGTTATGCTGGGCAACTCCATAACCGAATACGGCGGTGACTGGAATGCAAGGCTGGGCAGGACAGATATACGGAACAGCGGCCAGGGGGGGTATACTACCGGACAACTGGCATGGCTCCTCGACTCCTGTGTTCTCAACACCAGGCCCAAATACTGTTTCACCCTGGCCGGCATCAATGATATTTCCCTGGGGATACCGGTTGACAGGATATTTTTTACGTACCAGACCATTCTTGATACCTTGCTGGCAAATGACATTCAGCCCATTGTTCAGTCCACACTCTTTCAGACGGGAAATCCTTCCGGCAACCGAAAGGTAAGCTACCTCAACTATTTGCTGAAAGACTACTGCACCGGTAAAAACATTGCGTTTATTGACCTGAATCAATTTATGACGGATGCGAACGGTCTGATCCCGGAATATTCGACTGACGGTACGCATCTTTCGGAACGCGGATATGACCTTTGGTCTGAAAAACTCAAACAGGTGATCTCGGGGTTAAGTTGGTGACCCTGCGTTTCCGCTTCTTCCTGTGATAACCGGTACACGTAATTTCCAGTGACCTGTAAAAAATCAAAATTTCATGAATCCTTTATTTGTTGATATTATCGGGTATTTGGCTGCTTTCTTCGGGACCATCCTGATGCTTCCGCAGGCGTTTAAAACATACCGCACCCGGCATGTGGCAGATATATCCCTCGTTATGCTGGTCGTATATATACTAAACTGTGTGCTGTGGGGTGTGTATGGGTATTTCCTGCATTCCGCCCCCATGCTTCTGTGCAACGGCTTTGCCCTGATTATAGGTTTTCTGATGCTATCGATGAAAATATTGTTTTCCAGGTTTTCCTCCAACTAAAAAGGGAATCATTATTTACACTAAATTTGGAAACGCGCTGCACAAATCTAATAAAGTCATGCAAAAACTATTTTTAATGCTGGTAATCCTCACGCTAATGGCATGTTCCACAGAAGGTACAAAAAAAGAAAAATCGACCGGGGCAGCAGGTGGTTCCCCGGAAAAACAAAACGTCCTCACAGCCAGGGAGGCGGCTGAGGGATGGCAATTGCTTTTTGATGGCGTATCCACTCAGGGATGGAGGGGTTTTAAAAAGGAAAAATTTCCCCAGGCCGGATGGAGGGTAAAAGATGGAATGCTGATGGTTGAATACTCGGGGAAAGGAGAAGAGGGCAACGGAGGTGACATCATAACGGAAGAACAGTTTGGTGATTTTGAGCTGAAACTTGAATGGAAGATATCACCGGGAGGAAACAGCGGAGTGATGTTCAGGGTTACCGAAAGCGATCTATACAAGGATAGCTGGAATACTGCCCCCGAGGTGCAGATACTGGATGATTTCGGGTACGAAAAATGGAACGACGGGTATGTAATCAATATCAAGCAAATGACAGGTGCCAATTATGATATGCATGCTCCTTCCTTCTATTACGCAAAACCGGTTGGTGAATGGAACCAATTCTATATTAAGGTGCAGGGAAATCACGTGGAGCATTGGCTCAATGACAGGAAAATTGTCGAATATGAACTGGGATCGCCCGAATGGAAGGAACTGGTTAAGAAAAGCAAATTCTCGGTTTATCCCGATTACGGATTGGCGGTATCGGGCCACATAGCACTTCAGGATCATGGACATACCGTGTGGTTCCGGAACATCAAGATCAGAAGATTGACAGAGTAACAGATTGATAGATTAACAGATTAACAGGTTTACAGATTAACAGTTTAACAGATTGACAGGTTTACAGATTTGCAGATTGACAGGTTCACGGATAGGCAGATTGGGCAGGTACGATTCTTAGATTTTGCTATATTTGAGCCTCACTAAATCATCCAATAATCATGAGAAAAAAGATAGTAGCCGGAAACTGGAAAATGAACAAAACCCTTCACGAGGGCATCGAACTTGCAAAGACCATTAACCGCCAGGTGGAAGAGAATGAGGTCATCGTCGTTTTGTGCCCCCCCTTTATTCATCTTTCCGGCGTAGCCGGCATCATTACAAAGGATTCGCTTTTCGCAGGCGGCCAGAACTGTGCATCGGAAGCTTCGGGTGCCTATACGGGAGAAGTATCGGCTGAAATGATCCGTTCTGCGGGTGCAGATTATGTAATTATCGGTCATTCCGAGCGCAGAACGTATTTCAACGAATCGGACGAAATCGTGA
The DNA here is from genome assembly GCA_017860375.1 of Bacteroidota bacterium. Taxonomy (GTDB): domain Bacteria; phylum Bacteroidota; class Bacteroidia; order Bacteroidales; family UBA10428; genus UBA5072. Next base: position 4,371 of record JAGDMB010000152.1, read on the forward strand.
ACAAAAAAGTCAAGCTTGCTCTGGCCAATGAACTCACTCCGATATTCTGCTGCGGGGAAGTTTTGGCGGAAAGGCAGGCCGGAAAACATATACAGATCGTGAAGTCACAGGTTGAAAAAGGCCTTTTTGATCTTTCTCCGGAAGACTTCGGCCGGATAGTAATTGCCTATGAACCGGTATGGGCCATCGGTACCGGAGTTACCGCCACAGCGGAACAGGCTCAGGAGATGCACAAAATGATCCGGGACCATATTGCCGAAAAATACGGAAATACGGTAGCCTCCAATACTTCTATTTTATATGGAGGTAGCTGCAAACCATCCAATGCCAGGGAGCTTTTTTTAAATTCCGATGTGGACGGAGGACTGATCGGAGGGGCATCCCTTTCAGCATCTGATTTTATGGGTATCGTAAATGCAATTCTGGATAAGTAACCGAACGATCGGATCTAAAATTCGGGCATAATGCGTACATTCTATCAGCGGATCGCTGTTCTTGTGTTGATAGGATCTGCCATATGGGGTATTGCGAAGCCTCAGGATTTTAAAAAATTCTCTGGCGAAACGGGTTCCTTTCTTGAGGAATTATCCCGGTTTATGGAACCCAATCTTTCGGCTAAAGACGATGCGGTTTTGCGGCAATTCATTGTAACCTGGCATGACGACAGCCTGTTTTCAGCGGAAGAACAAAAAAATATCGTCGGATTATCCATTCAGCTCCTGGAGAAGAAAGCGAAACCGTCGCCACATTTCAGCAAATACCTGCAATGCCTGGATGATTTTAAAAGAAAGAGCACAACAGCGAGTAATTTTGACAGCTGGATGAAGGGGATCCAATTCATGGCCGGTGAGCGGAAAACGACCATATCCATGCTGCATCATGTTTTTGAATTTACGCAACAGCTCCTCGACAGTTCATTTCTTTATAAGTCGGGCACGGTAAGCTGGAGAAGCAATAAACCTGAATACCGCATTATTGGTGAGAAAGGCATTGCCGTGCAGTTCGGAAACATCACCCTGATCTGCAAAACCCGGTTTGACAGCATTCAGATTGCGGAAACCCAGGGAACCTTTTTCCCTGCTGAAAACCTGTGGAAAGGGAAGAAAGGTAAGGTGACCTGGGAACGAGCCGGATTTAAAAGCGAGGAGGTTTTTGCCCTGCTGAAAGAGTATGAAATCGATATGACTCGGTCGGATTATAAGGCCGAGAATGTGACTTTTATCAACAAAAATTATTTCAGTAAGCCCCTGGAAGGTATTCTGACCGACAAGGTGCAGCATAACAAGACACCGGCCGATGCGGATTTTCCCAAATTTGATTCCTACCAGAAGGATTTTTCGATCCGTAACCTTTACAAGGATATAAACTACGAAGGCGGATTATCCATGCAGGGTGCCCGTCTGGTGGGTACCGGGAATCCCGAGAAAATGGCCACCCTGTCCATCTTCCGCAAGGATACCCTGGTACTCATTGCCCGTTCCGGATATTTCGCCTTTAAGGCAGACCGGATCAATTCATCCTCTGCTTCCATTGTAATAAAGTTAAAAAGCGATTCCATCTATCATCCCGGGCTTGCTTTTTCTTTTATGGTGACCAACCGCGAACTGACCCTTTTTCAGACCGAGGATTTTATTTCGCAAAGTCCCTATACAAACTCATACCACAACGTCGATATGTCCTTTGAACAGCTGGTGTGGAGAATGGATCAGCCTGTCATGCGTTTCACAACCTCCATGGGAAGCACGATAGGTATTGCCAATTTTGAATCGGTGAATTTATTTGACAATAATAAGTACATGAAGATGCAGGGCATGGATGAAAGCCATCCATTGGCCGCCATACGGTCTTTTTCACGCTCTTTAGGGATGGAATCCTTCAGGGTTGAC
>JAGDMB010000153.1 GCA_017860375.1 Bacteroidota bacterium
ACGCAGCCCGGAATAATCTGCATATTGCGTACCAGCATACATCACACGGGACTCATGTGTCAAAAGGTCTTTTTGGTCTTCCGGATTATAAAGAAGGGGACCAGGAGCTTTTTGGCATCACAAATAACAATCCGACTCCGGGCAAGCTTGATTTCAGGGATTATGCGATGGGCAGCTATGCGGCAAGCGGTGAGGATGCATCCGACCTGAGCCGCAATGAAACGGCTTTCATTCAGGCCACCCGAAATTATCTTGACGATCCTGAAAACAGCGATATCAACGTGATTGTCTGGTCATGGTGCAGTATTTCGGGCCATGACGTTGCCGGCAATTACCTGCCCGGCATGCAGACCCTGATCGATGAATACGGTGCAGGCGGAACGAAAATTGGAAGCCAGCGGCAGGTGCCGGTGACCTTTGTCTTCATGACCGGTCATGCCGAACCCAACAGCAACCAGGGTGAGGGCAGACCCGGCAACCAGGCGGAACTCATAATCGATTACTGCCGGGAAAAGGGGTATTTTTGCCTTGATTATTATGGAATCGATTCCCATGATATGGAGGATAACTATTGGGAAGACAGCGGTGATGACGGCAACTCGGAGGATTATGGCGGAAATTTCTATGGCGACTGGCAGGAAAACCACCAGCTGGGGGAAGATTATTTTGAAAACAGGGAAAGTCCCGGCGGTTCCGCTTCCTATGGGGACCACAATTCCCAGCATATCACAGCCAACCGGAAAGCTTACGCGATGTGGTGGATCTTGTCACGTATTGCCGGATGGGATGGTCAATAGCAATTGATCCCTTCTTAGTGATTCTCCGATAGAAATTTAATGAAAAAGTCAACTTAACCGTTTTTCACTCATTCTCCGTGCCGAACCTTCACCGTGGCAAAAACCGGACAATGGTCAGACGGATAACGCCCCTGGTTTGCATCGGCAATCACGCGGTATGTTTTTACCTCCGATTTGCCCTTGCTGACAAAAATATAGTCAAGTCTTTGTTTTACAGGCCTATCGAACCGGAATGCATTAAAGGTTCCTTCGGGGCCTGATATTTCTCCCGTACAGGCTGTTTTTGAATCCACATAATACGCCAACAGATTCCCAAAAGCGCGGTCGCCGGGCTCAAGGTTGAAATCTCCGAGCAGGATTACGGGCAAATGATCGGGATTCAATGTGTCTGCCATTTCCATGATCAGTTCAATACTTTTTTCGCGGGCCAAAACACCCATGTGGTCGAGGTGAGTATTAAACACCAGGAAACGATTCCGGGTATTCATGGATTCAAAAAGCCCGTACACGCATATACGGTTAAGTGCGGCATCCCATCCTCTTGATGGAATTTCGGGTGTTTCCGACAGCCAGAAAAGGCCTTGCTGAAGCAACAGGAATCGGGTTTCCTTATAAAAAACTGCGCAGAATTCTCCGGCCTCCATACCGTCATCCCTGCCATTCCCGATAAAACGGTAATCAGCCAAAAGGCTGTCCATGTATCTGACCTGATGAATGAGTCCTTCCTGTATGCCAAATATATCCGGATCTGCCTCACGGAGAAGCTCTACCAGGTTTTCCTTTCGCGCATCCCATCGGTTTTCTCCGTCATCGGGATTATCAAACCGGATGTTATAGGTCATGATATTTAATTCCTGGGCATACCCCATCGAAAAAAAACCTGCCACCAGAAGGTGAACAATGAATAATGCTGTTTTTTTAATCATTACAGGCAGTTTGTAGGATAAAGATACAACACTTTTCGTTTTGAAAACAACAATTCCGTTATGCATCACGGCCAAATTCCTTCGCGAGGATTTCATAAAAACGAACTTTAGCGTGACGCTCTCGCCAGGGATAATGTCCGCATTTTTCAAGTGCGGTGAACCGGAAATCCTGCAATACTTTCCTGAGGGGTTTTTCAACGCCTTCAGACGGATGCGGATCATCCATGCCGTGTATGGCGACCACAGGACAGGCAATTTTGCTTCCCATAGCCAGCAACTCTCCTCTTTTTCTGATTTTTTCCGCTTCCTTCCAGACTGCGTGATATACTTCGGGATAAAATTTAAGCGCCCCTTTCTCCACTGCGTCACAGTCATAAGAGTCCGCTTTGGACATCAGTTCTCCATATCGCCTGAAATCGGAATCTGATGCAATGCCCTGGTTTACGAGTGCTGAAAGTATGGTGGCTTCGTCGTTCTCCTTTTCTGACAGACGGTTTGAGCGTATTTTCATAAGATTGGCATTGTACTGCGGTTCAAAAGAGCCGGCTCCGATCAGTATCAGTTTTTTTGCCAGGGCCGGATAATTTGCGGCAAAAAGAAAGGCCAGCCAGGCACCCCATGAATGTCCGATCAGGATAACAGGCGGATAGCCATGTTTCATTATTGTTTCATATAATCCGGCCAATTGACCCGTTATCGAAGGATGGGTCAGCAAAGGCTCCAGGATTCCTGCCTGGGAGGATAGGTTAACCGCAGGTTCCTGCATGCTTCCGGGGGCACCCGGTCCGCCATGCAGCATAACGACTGTAAAGGGAGGCGATCCGTATTTCCTGAAATGGTTCAATAGTTAGGATGATTTAGTCCAAAAATCAAGGGCCCGCAGCCTGACCGAAGGCCAATGATCTTTCGTCCCTCATTCTGCGATAAAAGATTTCTTCTGCTCAAATCTACTGAACTTTTTCTTATTTTTGATCCGCAATTCTTCTTCATATGCCCGACAAACAGCAAATTGAAACCATCAAAGGCAAGAATGCCTTCATTGTTGACATGGATGGCGTATTGTACCACGGGAATAAGTTGTTGCCCGGAGTGATTGAATTTACCGAATGGTTGATAAAGGCGGAAAAGAAATTCCTCTTCCTTACCAATGCCAGCGAAAGGACCCCTGAAGAACTCCGGAAAAAACTATTCAGGCTTGGCGTCAGGGTGCCGAGTGATGTTTTTTACACCAGTGCTCTGGCTACCGCCATGTTTCTTAGCAGCCAGAAACCCAGGGGAAGCGCTTATATTATAGGGGATGCGGGATTAATTAATGCCTTGTACAACGTCGGGTATACCATGAATAACGTGGATCCCGATTACGTCGTGATAGGGGAGACCCGAAGCTATTCTTATGAGACCATTGAGAAGGCGATCAACCTGGTGTTAAAAGGTGCCAGGCTCATCGGGGCCAATCCCGATGTTACCGGACCCGGAGAACACGGACTGGTGCCCGGTACCAAAGCCCTTATTTCCCCCATCGAGATGGCTACCGGCAGAAAAGCGTATTTTATCGGAAAACCAAATCCTTTGATGATGCGGAATGCACTGAAGAAAATCAATGCCACACGGGAGGAATCCATAGTGATCGGCGACCGGATGGATACCGACATTGTGGCCGGTATTGAATCGGATATTGATACGGTTCTTGTACTCACAGGTATTACGACGCAGGAGACCATTGATACGTATCCCTACCGTCCCCGGTATATTCTGAATGGCATTGCCGATCTTGTTACGTGTTATGCCTGATGCAGGATGGAAAAAGAAAAAAGGAACATACAAAAATGGAAGGCAGACGGTTTCATGCGGAAGCGGTGCAATACCTGTTGCAGGAAATGGATGACCTCCCGGCCTGAAAGATGCCTATGCTGAAAGCGGTTTTGTTTGACATGGATGGCGTGCTTGTGGATACGGAGGAACTTACCTTCAGGGCTGCGCAGCAAATGTTTTTGGAACATGGAATTCACGTAACGAGGGAGGATTTCAGACCCTATATCGGTACCGGCGAAAACAGCTATATCGGAAATGTTGCGCGCAAATATAATTTTCCTGCTGACATTCCACGGGACAAGGAACGAATGTATGCCATATTCGGGGACCTGGCCAGGGGCCGCCTGAAAGCATTGCCGGGAGTTTTCGGTTTTATTCGCGTTTGCCGCGAACGGGGACTGAAACTGGCCGTTGCTACCAGCGCTGACTTTGTGAAAATGATGATCAACCTGCGGGAAACGGGGCTTGACCCGGAGAATTTCGATGCCCTTGTGAACGGCCAGGATATTATCAGGAAAAAACCAGATCCCGAAATATACCTGAAAACTGCTTCCATGCTGGAGGTTAAACCCGAGGAATGCCTCGTGGTCGAGGACGCGGTGAATGGCATTGAGGCCGCCAAAGCCGCCGGTATGAAATGCCTTGCGGTGACAAATAGTTTTGGGCCCAGCGAGTTAAATAGGGCTGACTGGATTTGCGATTCCCTGGAACATTATCCTCCTGAGGCTTTGCAGTGAATAATGAACCAAAAACCACTAACTAACCACTAACCTTTTAATTACTAATTACCAACTACTGGCTTACGGCTGCTGAATCATAACCGAAAAAATCATACATTCGGTTTTAATTACAACGGATCGTTATGAATGCATTTGCCGGAATTCCCGGAAAGGAAGAGATAATGGAAAGGTACAGGCGGAATCTGCGTACATTGGCTCTGAATGTGAACAGCCATATCCATACGCCTTATTCCTTCAGCGCTTTTGACAATATGGAGGAACTCTTTGTCAAAGCCCGGCAGGAAGGCGTTAACGTGCTGGGCATTAATGATTTTAACGGCGCAGACGGGTTTGATGAATTTTTGCGTCTGGCAACACAATACAGGATTTTCCCGCTTTTCAACATTGAGCTTATCGGATTGCTGGAAAAGGAACAAAAACAGAACATCCGCATCAATGATCCGAATAATCCCGGTAGAACGTACTTCTGCGGTAAGGGACTCCGGTATCCTTTTTCCGTAAGCCGGGAAAATGAAATCCTTCTGCAGCAGGTAAGAGATGCAAGCCAGCAGCAGGCGATGCGCATGACCGAAATTCTTCAGTCATGGCTTCAGCAGAATGAGGCACCATTCGGGCTTACCTATCCCGAAATTAAAACGGCCCTGGCAAAAGAAGTGGTCAGAGAAAGGCATATTGCAAAAATGCTGCGTATTAAAATGAATGAAGCCATCTTCGGAGAAGCAGAGAAAAAGCGGTTTCTCCGTGCTTTATATTCTGGTCGCGATACGGAAGCTGACCTGCAAAATCCTGCATCCCTTGAAGAAGAGCTGCGGACGAACCTGCTAAAATCCGGCGGTATAGCCTTTGTTGCGGAGAGTCCCGATGCTTTTCTTCCGGTCCGTGAGATCATGGGTATTGTTCGTGATGCAGGCGGCATCCCTTGTTATCCGGTGCTGCTCGATGACAAAAAGGGCAATTTAACCGGGTTTGAAGGTGATTTTCATAGTCTGCAGAGGAAACTTCAGGAACTCGGAGTGGGCATGGTTGAACTGATACCTGCAAGAAACGATTTCCATACCTTAAAACGTTTTGTAAAGATTTTTGATGAAGCCGGATTTGTTATTTCTTTTGGCACGGAACACAACACTCCCGTTATGACCCCGCTTACCCTCTCCTGCCGTGGAAATGTCCCATTGGATGATGAACTGCAGCAAATTGCCGTGCAGGGTTGTTGCCTTGTGGCAGCGCACCAGTATCTGGTTTCCAGGGGAGAACGCGGTCTTGCTGACCCTGAAGATTTTGCGAAAAGCCGGAACAAATCTGACTATATTGAATTAGGCCATGCCGTCATTGAACAATTCATAAATCCATAGAACATGAACCCGGAAATAAAAGACCTGATTGAAATTTCGCGCTATTACGGTAATAACAAGGAATATGCGATAGCCGGAGGAGGGAATACTTCCTATAAGGAGGATGCTTTCATATGGATCAAAGCAAGCGGGGTGAGTCTGGCATCCGTTGATGAGAAAAGCTTTGTTAAACTGAGCCGTGAAAAGCTCCAGCGCATTATTTCCGCCACATACAGTGACAAACCCATGGAAAGGGAGACTCAGGTAAAAGCCGATCTGCTGGCTGCAATTGAGGGGATCCAACCGGGAAGGCCTTCTGTTGAAACATCCATGCATGAAGCGATCCGATATCCATTCGTGGTGCATACCCATCCCACCCGCATCAATGGATTGCTGTGCGCAAAGCATTCAAAAGAAACCGTTTACCGTTTGTTCGGTGAAACCGCATTGTATATTGAATACACCGATCCGGGTTATATCCTTTTTAAAAAAGCAAAGGAACGAATAGAACAATACCAGGAAACGTACGGAAAAGATCCCCGGATCGTGTTTCTTGAGAACCACGGAGTATTTGTAAGCGGCAATTCCATCGGGGAGATCAGAAAGTCGTATGAACATATTGA
>JAGDMB010000154.1 GCA_017860375.1 Bacteroidota bacterium
ATGGCTGATTGATGGATTTACCTTTCATAAATATCCGAATGGCCGTGACTTCAGCCGCGACAATGTGGTTTTTAGCGGACCGGAGACCATATTGAACCAAACCATCCTTTTAAAACAGATCATGGAAGAAGCCGACCTTAAGCATAATCGCACGGGAGATGCCAAATTAAAGTGGGGACTTACCGAAGTCAACGTTACTTATGCAAATCCCGACAGGGAAATATCGGGTTATGGGAATCCTTCTTTTCTTGGCGGGCAGTTTATAGCTGAAATATACGGTATTGGAATGCAATACGGGGCATTCTCGGTAAATCCCTGGTGCATCAGCGAAACCGACGCTGTCAGTACCGACTTTGGATACCTGGGATTGCCCCTTGAATTTTATCCGCGTTCCAGCTATTATCATACCCAGATGATGGCGCAGAATATGACCGGTAGTTTTATGAATACTTCGGACAACCAAAAGTATGTTAAAACAATCGGGTCAATCAGCAAAGACCAAATCTCAATTTTAGTAATGAATCAGGATCAAAATATGGATTTTGGTTTCGAAATCATTCTAAACAAAAACGGAAAATCGAAGAAACCCCTTGTGATAAATGCGGATGCCTCACTTGATATGCGCATAAGCGGACAGATTCAGAAACAGACGTCCATGATGTTTGTTTTTAATACACAAGGCTCACTATTAAAACAAATTTCGTATGGCCTTACGCAAAATTTAAAAAACCAGGCACCTGAAGTGAAGCAAGTGAAATGAAAGGTGGAGAAATTACTTCTTTGGGTGGCTAATAGGCAGAATGTGATACTGGGCTCTCACTCATTTAATAATTAATTAAACAGAATATAATGCATTATTTTCCAAATAAAAATCGTTACCTGGAAATGAAATACAACCGGGTTGGTAAAAGTGGCCTTAAATTACCTGCCATTTCAGCCGGTTTATGGCAGCACTTTGGCGAAACCGATGTGTATGCAACCTGCCGTGATATCATTTGCCGTTCATTCGACCTGGGGATTACCCATTTCGATCTGGCAAACAACTACGGAAACCCTCCGGGATCGTCGGAGGAGATTTTCGGAAAGATTCTTCGTACCCAATTGCAGGGCTATCGTGACGAGATTCTTATCACCACAAAGGCCGGTTATGATATGTGGGAAGGTCCTTACGGCGAATGGGGCTCAAAAAAATACCTGGTGGCCAGCATGGATCAAAGTTTGAAACGCCTTGGTGTAGAGTACGTCGATATGTTTTACTCCCACCGTTTTGACCCTGAAACACCACTGGAAGAGACCATGAGAACACTCGATTTGTTCGTAAGACAAGGAAAAGCACTTTATGTTGGTATTTCAAATTACGATTTGGAGAACACCAAAAAAGCCGTGACAATTCTGAAAGAATTAGGGACTCCCTGTTTAATTCACCAGCCCAGTTATTCCATGCTGAATCGTTGGATTGAAGGTGGCTTGCTGGAGTACCTCCGCAAAGAAGGAATAGGCATTATTACTTTCCAGCCGATGCAAAGGGGACTGCTTACCGATACCTATCTGGAAGGGATCCCATCCGACAAGGCCGCCACACTAGCTGAAATAGGAATTACCGAAGAACGCGTTGCCCTGGCCCGGAAGCTGAATGAGGTTGCAAAAAAAAGGAAACAAACGCTGGCACAAATGGCTATTGCATGGGTGCTGCGTGACGGAAAAGTAACCTCGGTGCTGGTTGGAGCCAGCACGGTTTCTCAAATCGAAGACAACGTTGCCGCTTTGAATAATGGTACCTTCAGTCCGGAAGAACTGACCCAGATCGATTCGATCTTAAAGGCCTAAAGCCATCGCTTCCTGAGCTTTTGAAGTGGACGGTAAGGGGATAAACCGGGCTTCCTTAAAGGGATTTTCTGCCCGGCCGGAGCAGCAAGGGCTTTTAAGACTATGGTTCATCTTTAAAAGACAATAGTTCATATAAAGAGCCTGTTCAGTAAATAATTTTGAATCGGTTCAGATCATTAGTGAATCAACTATTATTAACAATTTAAGAAATCAGACATGTTTAAAATTAGTGTATTGTTTGGCGATTCCCCGATTATGGATCCCACAAAAATTGCCCCCGGTTTTGAAAGATCAGAAATTCCGACTGAACTCATAATTAATCCTTTAATGACGGATCATGACTGGGTAGCAAGAAAAAAAGAGATTTTAGGCTGGGGTTTGCCTCCCATTAAAGTATCAAGCCACTGGTTTAGCCACCCTTGTAACACTCCGGATGCCGATTGGGATGCCCTGGAATTCTTTACCAAAAGGACATTGAAACGATTGGGCGATTTAGGAGTCGAAACGGCCGGAATTTATGGCCTGTTTTTCAAAAAACCCAAAGATGCTTCCGACAAAAAGGCAATCGAACAAGCTATTCGCTATGCAAATCTCTTGGGCGACGAAGCAAAAAAGAATAACATGAACATTGCATTGGAACCAATGGCCAATCCCGAAACCCTGTTTCCGACCTATAAGGAAGGTATTGAATTTGTTCGAAAAGTAAACCATCCGCAGGTCAGGGTAATGGCTGATCTCAATTACTTCCTCAAGAACAAGGAATCGTTTGATGTAATCAAAGAGGAACCCTCATGGAATCTTCATTGTCATGTTGCAGGCAATGCTCCCGAAGGGGCACAGCCCAATGTTGGAGGCATCCGTGATATTCACAAAGCTTTCTTCAAGGTGCTCCGGGAAACCCATTTCGAAGGCGCTGTTTCATGTGCCTGTCCGTGGATCAATACGGGAACGGGAGCATTCAATTTAACAGCAGAAACCGCAAAGACACTTCAATACATGCAGGATCTCCGGACAGAGGTATACGCGGAATAATAATCCTAACACATAAAAGTATGGCAAAACAATTCAAACTCGGGTTGAACATTGATAACGTCATCATGAAACCGCCGTTGGAATTGGCGCCCGGGTGGGATACTGCTGAAATTCCGATTTATGAATTGCTTTTGCCGTATGATGGTGATGAAGTCTGGGAGAAAAAACGGGCTGAAATAGCATCATGGAATCAGCCTCCATGGTCGGCTACCAGTCATTGGTTGTGGGATGAACGGGTCACCGGAGATCATGTCACCGATTTTGCAGAATTGGAGCGTCAGGCTGAACAAGCCTGCCGGAGAATGGCTCAAATTGGCTGTGAAGTTGCCGGCGTATGGGGAAATTTTTTCCCCGTGGGCTCGGCTTCAAAAAACAAGGCAATGGACATGGCCTTGCATTATTGCGAAATGGTGTCAGGATATGCCGACAAGTTTGGTATCCTGATCGCGCTTGAACCCACGGCTAATCCCGAAACTGTTTTTCCTACCTACCGCGAAGGAATTGACTTTGTGAAACGGTTGAATAAAAAATCGATCAGGCTGATGGCCGACTTGAATTACTTTGTTGAGATCAATCAACCCTTTGAGGATATTGCCCTTGAACCGGATCTTTGTTTGCATGTGCATATTCAGGGCGAGAGGTATCAGCCCAATGTAGGCAATTGCACAGAAAAGATCCTGCATATCTTCAGGGTGCTGCGCGATATGGGATACGAGCGTACCGTATCATCCGCTCATCCCTGGATATCAACTGAAGGGGAGATCTTTAACTATCGGCTGGAATCAGAAAAAACACTGAAATACCTGCAGAACTTAAGAAATCAGGTGTATTCTGCGCAATGAAGCAAGGAAACCTTGAATCTGTGTATGCATTTGCCAGCTCATTGCAGAAACGCATTTTTCAGCTCGTTTAAGAAGAAAAGTTAGTTTCACCAGTACACCGGAGGGATGAAAACTAATGGTTACCGTTCAACGCTCAAAACAAATGGCCCATAAAAAGGATTTATCCAGACGTGTCTTTCTATCAAGAACATTACTGGCATCGGCCCATATGGTTTTGTTAGGTTGCATACCGAAGCATCCTGAAAAAAAGTTACCGGCGCAGCAGGGAAGTCCGGCCGGCAGCGACGAATTGAAAGGTGAATTCTTGTATCCCGATACATCCCTCTACCGTGAAGCACCCATGCTGGCACAAAAGGTAGCAGCCGGAGAATTGCCGCCATTGAATGAGCGGTTGCCCAAAAATCCGTGTGTCAGGATGGTTAAGTCTCTAGGCACGTATGGCGGAACGTTATACGATGATGCGGAAACCCAGGGCGGACGGTTTTTCCTTGACGGTGCATTGATTGTGGCACCGCAGGAAACCGATAATGAGGGTAAAATTATAATGCCGCATATGTGTGAGAAAGTGGAACACAACGAGGATTACACTGCATTCACTTTCACTATAAGGGAAGGGTTGAAATGGTCCGATGGCGTTGAACTGACAGCCGATGATATAATATGGTGGTGGGAGCATGAGCAAAACAACAAGGAATTATACCCCGAAGGCCCGAGAAATACCTGGAAAATAGGGGATAAATACGCTGTATTCGAGAAAATCAGCAAATGGGTGTTTAAGATTTCGTTTGCAGGGCCGTTTCGGCCGCTTATCAATATGAGCGCCCATGAATATATGAGCTTTGCCAGTTTTTTTGGTCAGCCGGCTCATTATATGAAACAATTCCATATTGATTTTAATCCCAGGGCAAATGAACTTGCACAATCCTATGGCTACCAAACCTGGTTCCAGCTTTACAAAGAGCGGGAAGAATACATGCGACCCCATGCAGGCAAACCAAATATTGCACCCTGGGTAAGGGTTTCCACTCAAACTACCCATGATGTGTATGAGCGAAATCCATATTATGCCGAAGTGGATCAGGAAGGGAACCAGTTGCCCTATATCGATAAAATATATGTGTCAGTGGTGGAAGACCGTAAACTCCGCGAAGCCCGGGTGGCAACCGGAGGGGTTTCAATCGGGAAAACGGTTCTTCCTCAGATCTTTATCTACAAAAAAAATGAAAAGATAGCGGATTTTACCATTAAAAAATGGATGATGTCCAATACTTCGGAATGCATGTTTGCATTCAATTTAAATCATAAAGACCCTGTTCTGCGAGAGATATATAACGATTTGCGGTTTCGCAAAGCCATGTCGGTGGCCATAAACCGGAAAAAAATAAACGACACCCTTTATTTTGGTCTGGCCAAAGAATGTCAGGCGACCCTTGATTCAAATGTTTCATTCTTTGATCCCAGGTGGCAAACCTATTGTGCACATTATGATGTGGATGAGGCTAATGCCTTGCTGGATGAAATGGGACTAAAATGGGATTCCAACAGGCAATACCGTCTGCGTCCCGATGGAAAGAGGTTAAAGACAGTGGTTCTTTATAATCAACAGGATTTTCAAATTGAATTAATGGAATTTGTACGTCAGGATTGGAGTAAAACCGGCATGGACGTAATTCTGAGGGAAGCGGATCAACAATTCAGGAGACAACGGTGTATGTCGGGTGAACACGATTGCACTTGCTGGAATGCCGATTCGGTCGAAGAAATAGCCGCTTACCTTCCCTGGGTTACAAAATGGAATCCCAACAATTCTTTATTTTATGCAATGGACTGGTGGTACTGGTATTATTCAGAAGGAAAAGATGGCATTGAACCCCCGGAAATATGGAAAGAACAATTCAACACCATGGCGAAATGGTACCATGCCAAAAATGATGAACAATATAGAAAGCTGGGGTACCAGGTATGGGATTTCTTTAGCAGGCAACTGGTTTGTATTGGAACGGTTGGTTATGCCCCAATGCCTGTAGTTGTAAAAAATGGATTAAAAAATGTGCAGGAATTAATTAAGATGGGATATGGTACGGTTTGGGCAAAATCGTATATGGTCCAGACATTTTATTGGGACGACCCGGATAAACACATTTGACGAAAGGAAGCAATACACTATGAAGTTAGTAAGGTATATCGTGAACAGATTATCATGGGGAGCTCTGGTGCTGCTGTTTGTGTCCTTTTTTAGCTTTCTTATCATCCAGCTTCCTCCCGGCGACTATTTATCTTCCTATATGGCCCGTCTGGAAAAATCCGGAATGTCGGTCGATAACCAGTCTATGGTTGCTCTGAGGCATAGCTATGGCCTCGATCAGCCATTTTTGGTGCAGTATGGCAAATGGTTTTTCCGTTTTGTCCAGGGTGATATGGGCGTCTCATTTTTGTATACCGAAAAGGTCGAAACGATTATTAAAGAAAGGCTGCCGGCAACTTTAATGCTGTCCCTTTCGTCTTTGCTGGTTATTTAC
>JAGDMB010000155.1 GCA_017860375.1 Bacteroidota bacterium
AGCCGATTCCTCCTCCGAAAGGTCAACGAATAATTCCTTCTGCATATCTCTTTTTGCTGTTTTTTCATCCGTTTGCCAGCCCATCAGGTACTCAATATCACGGGCATCCTCTATTAAAGCCGCCCGGTTGGTCTTGATTAGCCGGTTACAGCCCCTTGAATAGTTGTCGAACGTCCGGCCCGGAAAAGCAAATACGTCGCGGCTGTATGAATTGGCAATGTCAGCGGTGATCAGTGCACCGCCCTGCTCACCCGATTCAACCACAACGGTGGCGTCGGCAATGCCGGCAATGATCCGGTTTCGCTTTACGAAATTATTGGGCTCCGGCTGTTCATCATGCAGGAATTCTGTTACCAGTGCTCCCTGTTCAACAATCTGACGGGCGGCCTCACGGTGCAGCGCAGGATAGATGACCGTTAACCCGTGAGCCAGAATGGCCGCAGTTTCAAGTTTGTATTTCAGAGCCGATTTGTGGGCACAGATATCAATTCCGTAGGCCAGTCCGCTTACAATCAGGAGATCGGGGTGATGAACAGCCAGTTCTTCAATTAACTGCATGCAGAGTTCTTTGCCGTAGTCGGTGGGATTGCGGGTGCCCACCACACTCAGTACCTTGGGCCGGTTGAAATTGGTCTTCCCCTTCACAAATATTACCACAGGCGCATCTTCGCAATGCCTGAGCCTTTCGGGATAAGCCTCATCGAGGTAAAACAAAGCAATAACCTGGTTCTTCCCGAGAAATTCCATTTCTCTCTCAGCCCTTTTCAGTACATCATTATTGAAAACACAATCGGCCAGTTTATCACCAATGCCGGGTATCTTTTCAAGATTAGACCTTTTTTCACGGAATACCGCATCCGCACTGCCACAATAGGTAATCAGCCGCCGTGCAAGAACCGGCCCTATTTTAGGGATCAATCCGATACCGATTTGGTATTTCAGCAATTCTTCTGTCATGGCAGGTAAACAGACTAATGCATGGTTTTCAGCTTTTTAACCTGTCAAGTACCTGGAAAAGATTTTCTTTTTCTTTCCTGGCAAGGGCCGTAATGGAAACCGGCGGATATTTTGCCAGGCCTTTTCCTGTTTTGGCTTTCAGGATGAGTTTTTCCCGCAATCCGAAAAGCTGCTTCCTGATCTCATACCCGACAAATTCCTTTTTCCCGATCTCAATTGAATTCTTTTTATGGGTGAATGCACCCATGGGAAAATAACGAAGAACGATCCTGTCGCCTGCATCGGAAAAATAGATATAATGAAATTGCCGCAGGGTATTGAATACCATATACAGCACATAGACTGAGGCAATGATTATGGCCAGATGATATTTTGTCAATCCGAAAAGCTGGTCCTCATAAATATAGGTTATCAATAAAAGGGAGACGAACACAACAAAGATAATGGCAAGAATAAATGCCCTCAGGTTTTTCTTAAGGATAGTGCGCTGGATATCGATTTCCATAATTGCATTGGTTTTTCGGGTTAATAGTGCCACACCCACAGGGAACTAACATGTCCCGGATAAGTGCCTTGGGGGGGACAGCGGTCCGATCAAAATTAGGATTTATTTTCTTTTATACCTAAAAAATTCTTTCAGCAGGTTGCTGCATTCTTTTCTTAAAACACCTCTTGTTACCGTGGTCCGGGTATGAAGCACCGATTCCTTCAGGAGGGTAAATCCTCTTTTTTCATCATCGGCCCCGTAAACAATCCTGTCGATCTGTATCCAGTTTGAAGCTCCGGCACACATTACGCAAGGCTCCAGCGTTACGTAGAGGGTGCAATTCGTCAGGTATTTTCCTCCTGAAGTATTGGCCGCTGCAGTAAAGGCCTGCATTTCCGCATGAGCTGTCACATCATTCAGGGTTTCGGTAAGGTTATGCGCACGGGCGATGACCTGGTTATTCCAAGCAATGACAGCGCCCACCGGAACCTCATCTTCATCCATCGCTTTTCGCGCCTCCTTTAAGGCTTCCTGCATAAAATATTCATCGGAAAACATTTCCATCGTGATTGTATTGGAGAATCTTTCTGAAGTTTACGATTTAATTTTTATTTTCGTGCAATTAATCCGTAAAAATATGTACAGAACTCATACTTGTGGTGAACTGAGAATTCAGGATACGGCAAAGCAGGTAACGTTGAGCGGTTGGGTGCAGCGATCGCGTGATCTGGGCGGGATGACCTTCGTTGATCTTCGTGACCGGTATGGTATCACCCAGCTGGTATTCAATATGGAAGCCAGTGCCGATCTTCGCCGTGAAGCACGCAGGCTGGGAAGGGAATTTGTCATACAGGCCTCCGGTATAGTTGCCGAAAGAAGCAATAAAAATCCAAAAATGCCTACCGGTGATATCGAAATTATCGTTAATACGCTTACGGTGCTGAACGAATCCGTTACCCCTCCTTTCACCATCGAGGCCGAAACCGACGGCGGGGATGAGCTTCGCATGAAATACCGGTACCTGGACCTCCGGCGTGAACCGCTGAAAAACAACCTTTTGTTAAGGCACCGGATGGCCTTTGAAACCCGGAACTATTTTAATACCCACCAGTTTATCGAAATTGAAACACCGGTGCTGATCAAATCAACCCCGGAAGGAGCACGTGACTTTGTTGTTCCCTCGCGGGTCAACCCCGGTCAGTTTTACGCTTTGCCCCAGTCCCCCCAGACCTTTAAACAACTGCTTATGGTGGCGGGTTACGACCGCTATGTTCAGATCGTAAAGTGTTTTCGCGATGAAGACCTCCGGGCAGACCGGCAACCTGAATTTTCCCAGATCGACTGTGAAATGTCATTTGTACAGCAGGAGGATATTCTCAACATGTTTGAAGGGATGGTACGGCATCTTTTCAAAACCATCAAGGGGATTGAGTTTTCGGAACTTTTGCCGCGGCTGACCTATAATCAGGCTTTGGAGCAATACGGGAACGACAAGCCCGATATCCGGGTTGAGATGAAAATCCACGACCTTACTGCCGTTGCAAAGGGAAAAGGATTTGGTGTCATTGATTCCGCCCCTTTCACAGGCGGCATATGCGCAAAGGGCTGTTCGGAATATTCGCGCAAACAGCTGGATGAACTGACCGAATTTGTGAAAAAGCCCCAGATCGGAGCCAAAGGATTGTTGTACGTAAAATATGGAACGGATAGCGGCATCAAATCTTCGGTCGATAAATTTTACGGCGCCGAAGACCTGAAACAATGGCTGGAACCTTTTCATGCCGAGGCCGGTGACCTTCTTCTTGTACTGACCGGAGAAAGGATTCCCACATTGAAAGCCCTCGGTGAACTTCGCCTTGAAATGGGGAACCGACTGAACCTGCGCAGGAAAGGTGAATTCAAACCATTGTGGGTGCTTGATTTCCCCTTACTGGAATGGGACAACGAGGTAAAACGGTTCTTTGCCATGCACCACCCCTTTACCTCCCCAAAACCCGAGGATATCAGCCTGCTTGACACCGACCCGGGCAAGGTAAGGGCCAATGCCTATGATTTCGTTATTAACGGGGTGGAAGTCGGCGGTGGTTCCATCCGGATACACAGTGAAACGCTGCAGAAAAAGATGTTTCAAACACTTGGCTTCACCGATGAGGATGCCGAACGGCAATTCGGGTTCCTCATGCAGGCCTTCCGGTACGGTGCTCCTCCCCATGGAGGGATAGCTTTTGGTTTCGACCGCCTGGTGTCGCTATTTGCCGGTGAAGAGTCGATCCGTGATGTAATTGCTTTCCCCAAGAACAATGCAGCCCGCGACGTGATGATCGATTCACCCGCCGAGATCTCGGCAGAACAGCTGCAGGAATTGTCAATAAAGGTAGAGGTAAGGAAAGTTTGAAGATTTATTTTCCGCTGTAATCCTCCCTCAGCACCTTGAATTCCGTACGGCGGTTGAGGAAATTGGCCATTTCCTGCTGGTCTTCATCGGCAAGGCTGGTGATATATTTTTCCGTAAGCGTTGTTCCCACCGCAAGGAAAGGATACGCATCGTTGTCTTTCTTGTCCACGACTTTGGGAGCTGATTCCCCGTAACCTTTTGCCACCAACCTGTCGCGTGCAATACCTTTTTCGATCAGATAGTTGACGACCGACTGCGCCCTTCTTCTTGAAAGGTCGTTATTGTATTCATCGGTGGCACGGTAATCGGTATGCGAACCCAGTTCGATGACGATGGTCGGGTTATCGTTCAGCGTTTCCACCAGCCTGTCGAGGGAAACCATTGATTCAGGCCTCAAATCCGCTTTATCCAGGTCGAAGAAGATATTTTCCAATTCGATGGGAATTTCAACCGAAGCAAGGTAAATCTGGGTCTTGAATTCCGTACTTTGCGAAATGCCTTTGGTGGATTCCCGTTCCTTTCCTTTCAGAAAGCCCTTCTTCTCGGCAATAAATACATAATCCGTTCCGGGTTTCAGGGTAAAGCGGAAACTTCCATCCCGGGTGGTGTTGGTTTCAAGCGTGATGCCATCGCTTCCGATCGATTTAACGAGGGCTTCCGGGATCACTTCGTCGGTCTTTTCGTTCCTGACGGTCCCTATTATGCTAAATTTTAACGGAGGCAGAAGGAATGAATAGATATCATCATCTCCTTTACCCTTCCGGCTTGAACTAAAATATCCGCTCTCGCGGTCTTTTTCGAAAATAATGCCGAAATCGTCCGACGAAGAGTTGATGGGATATTTCATATTTTCAATTTCCCATTGCCCGGATTCCGTTTTTTTGGCCTTGAAAATGTCCAGACCGCCCATTCCCGCATGTCCGTTGGAAGAAAAATACAGCGTCCCATCGGCATGAATATAAGGGAAAACCTCATCACCCGGGGTATTTATGGGTTTGCCCATATTGACAGGATCACCCCATTTGCTTCTTGCATCGGTGCGGGAAACCATCCAGATATCTTTGCTGTTCTTGCCTTCAGGAGATTTAATGCTGCCCTCCATATCCGAAACAAAATACAGGGTAAGTTCATCTACCGAAATGGCAGGATGAGCGATCACAAGGCTGTCGGAGGCAATACCCAGCGATTCTTCCTTACCCCAGGTTTCTCCCTGCCGTTCTGCCCTATATATTTCACAGCCCATGGGTTTTCTTTTGCTTACATTGCATCGGGTGAAGTACAGGGTATTGTAGTCGCCCGACAAAACGGGAGTCCCTTCCTCTGCCTCTGTGTTGACAGGTTCGGTCAGGGGCAGCGGAGTGCTCCATTTTCCCTTTTTATCCATGGTGGAGTAGAAAATATCGGAAAAAGACTGGCCAGTCCCTCCATGCTCCATATTGCCTGTAGTTTCTTCACGTGATGAAGTAAAATACAACCCCTGGTAATCATCCCGGGAATAAGCTGGACTATAATCGCTGAATTTGGAATCGATGAATTTCATTTCTTCCACCTGGTAGCCGGTGGGATTTTCAATCCACGAAAGGGATTGATCACAGGACAGTATTCCGTCCGCACCACGCGGATCATCTGGCACAAGATCTTTATAATGCATATACTGGGCAAGTGCCTCTTCGTAATTCTGGTTCATTTTCAGGGCATCCGCATAATAAAGGATGGCAACCGGATTTTCATAATCCTTTGCCACCACTTTGCTATACCATAAGGCCGCCTGGGTAGAGTTATTGGTGATCCGGTAACATTCGGCTATGTGAAACGCAATATTGAGTTTTTCTTTTTTATCGGATATTTGCTGATACGCCCTTTTGAATTCATCAATGGCTGCATAATATTCACCGGCATCAAAAGTTTCATATGCTTTTACGGCTTTCCTGTTCTGGCCTGAAACCACTATGGAAATTCCAAATACCAGTCCTGTAACAAGCAGAATTTTTTTGATTTTCATTATTCCTGTTTTTAAGAAAAGGTTTTAACGAGAACGGTTATGCAAAAGATCTTATTTCGTAAAGGTATATTAATTACCAAATATAGTAAAAAGAAGATTTGCACAATGTTGGATTTAAGGATTCAATGGTTTGAAGATTTGAAAGTTTACAAAAAGAAAACCCTGCCATTTGACTGACAGGGTTGTTGCCTAAAGAATTCTGCATTTCTCCCCTTACCGGGTAAAGAGCAGTTCACGGTATTTGGGAAGCGGCCAGAATTCATCGTCAACGATAAGTTCCAGCTTATCGACATGATACCGGATATCTTCGAGGTAACAGAATACCTTGGTGGAATATTCCAGGGCCTTTTGCCTCTCATCTTCTATTTTATTGAC
>JAGDMB010000156.1 GCA_017860375.1 Bacteroidota bacterium
ACGAGACTACCCACGCCGGTCAGGGAAAGGATCTTGAGAAAATCACGACGCTCCAGGCTGCTGAAAGGCTTTTTCCTGTTTTTCATTTTTTCATTGTAAAGTGTGACAAGCTGCTATAATCCGGGGAATTATGAAAAGGGGCTTTGTTTCAAAAAGTCTGCATTTTTCGGGTTGGAATCAGGCCATGAAAATACTAAAAAAAACGTTCAGAACCTGCATTTACGAAAATTATTGAATTATTGGATTATCCGGAATGCGATACCGTTATAAACCCATAATCCCTCAAGGCAGATTTCAGGGAAATCCAGTTTCAGAATGAATCGGAGGTGAAAAGGTCTTACACTGCAAGCACATCCGATTCTGCCCGGTTCCCCTGCCTGTCGACGGTAGTTATTTTGTATTCTGCTTTTCCTGTAACCGCAAGAGAATCGGTAAAGACAAAGGGTTGTTTTGTGGTCTGCGGCAGGTGTTTTACCGTACCGGTGCGGGTTTCATTTTTCCAGATCTCATAATGGTCAATAGGATTACTGCCTGCAAAGGCCGTATCCCAGGTCAGCCTTACCCGCTGATCCCCCTCTTTGGCCAGCCGTATATTGCGCGCAGCTGTGAGGCCCCCTTTCTCAATTTGAAAATAGTTGGTTTTTCCTTCTTTTACCCGGGATGCTGTTTTCTCAATGGCGGTCCGGTCGGTTTCGCTTAGTCCGTCGGGCTTTATCTGCGCTGCGGTAATATTCTGCGTAAGCTGGCATTCAGCGGGATTGTCAGAGATCTGTCCGATACCGATGATAAGGGTGCTGACCCCGGGCGTGGTCAGGGAATATTCAATAAGCGGCCTGAACGGAAGTTCAGGGCTGCCGACCTGGCGAACGACGTGTGACGGATGGTTTGACCAGTGGGCTCCCTTGGTATACATGGCCCCGTCAGCAAAGACCTTCATGCCGATAATTCCTATATTTTTTGGAGTTGCCACGGGTATCACGTTATTCTGCATGTTAAAATTCAGCTTGTCATTGGCATTAATGGCAACCAGCATGCCCTCGATCAGGTTGTCCCTGTCGCGCTGGATCAGGTCCATCATCACACCGGCATCGTAATGGCCCGAAAAGCCGACATGACGGATCAGCTTTTCTTCTTTTGGATTCAGGCCGGTGTAATTGGTGCCGTCTCTGTAATCGCGCAGGGCAGCAAGAGCGCCGATCCGTTCGGCTTTGCTGTCGGTATCATAAAGTCCTTCGTACGCGGCATCCACATCGGCTGTCCCCGAAATGCTGTGAAGCAGGATCATGTCGAGATATGCTCCTTCGGGATAATTCCCTTCCCCGTCACCAAAGATCTGCGAGAGGCTTCGTTTCAGGTCGTCGATGGTATGTGAACCAGCCTGGCCGTTTGTCGCGTTTCTGACGTTTTCTATATTCAGATCGCCCTTAGCAACGCGGATATGCGTCTTGGACGTAAGGAAAACCGATTGCCGCAAACCCTCGTTGTACCCCGGAATTCCAGGTATCAGCCCAAGCTTTCTGAAAGCCCTGCCGTAATTCATCTGGCTGGGTCCGTAAAGATTAGAAGTGTCAAAATAATTGATCTTTTTATCGAAGGCTTTTAGAATGATGGCAACCGGGTCCACATCCTCGGGGGTCCATTGGATGGAGGCCTGCCCACCCAGTCCAAAGGTGGTGACGTCGTGGTTGAGGAGGCCGAAACTACGGGTCATCAGCTCCGGTCTGGCTTTAAATCCAGAAAAAACAGGTACGAGGCTTATACCGACCGCAGCCGTTGCCGATGTCTTAATAAAACTCCGGCGGCTGATATTTTTTTCCGTTTTTGTTTTCATCGTGGAGGTTTTAGTAGTGCATGCAAATTTACTGCATCCGCAAATTCAAAACAAGGTTTTATTCCCGGTAATAGTCCCTGAACTTTTCATCCATACTTTCAAGGAACCACCTGTCGATCATTGATTTTTTATATCGCCATTCCTTTCCCAACTTGGCCGCAGGAATCTTCTTTTCCTGTGACCAGGTATAAATGGTCTGCGGTTTTACCCGGAGGTATTCGGCTACCTCTTCGAGGGTCATGATTTTATCGTTGTCGTCCATGGCTTGATAAAAGATCGGTTGACTTTATTGGGGCGTCTTATTTTCCTGCTCTCCGGTTTTTGCTTCGGGGTGAGGCGTGAACAGTTGCACCACCGATTGTATGACCGCCACATAAAAATTGCTTTCGCGTACCCTGAAGAGCTCGAACGGAAGGTCACGGCTGCCGACGAAAGGCCGCAGATTCCAGGCCAGCTGCGAAGCTACAAAAGCAAAAATAACGATCCAGATTTTAAAAATCTTCATGCCCAGCTTGGGATAGATATTTTTTTTCTCACAGGAAAAAGAAAGTCCGCTGATGATGGTTTTTACGGCAAAAAGACCCGAAAAAGAGAAAATGGCCACATGCAGGATTTTCAGAAAGGAATAATTGCTGCTGGTGATCATGAAGAATATCACGATAGGAGCAAAGGACAAGGCTATGGTGGAGAAAACGATAAATCCCGACAGGATGACGTTTGCCATCTGGGAGAGCGTCATGGTAGAACCAATCATGTACTGGATAACATATAGGGCGGGGAAACAGATCAGCAGGGAAAGAAATATCAGACAGGGAACCTTTAGGCCCGTGACAAGACTTTGCAGAAAGCCATTGTAACTGCCCATTAC
The DNA here is from genome assembly GCA_017860375.1 of Bacteroidota bacterium. Taxonomy (GTDB): domain Bacteria; phylum Bacteroidota; class Bacteroidia; order Bacteroidales; family UBA10428; genus UBA5072. Next base: position 2,700 of record JAGDMB010000156.1, read on the forward strand.
AATTCCATATAAAAAAGTGAAAAGAAGGATGAACAGCACCTGTTTCAGTACAAATTTCCGGGAAAACTCAGTATTGCTCAACATCTCAAAATATTCATCGCTGTGTTGGAATACTTTAAAGACGGACAGATTTGTTTTCATGCTTTTTTCCTGTAAATATATATCATAAAACAATAAAATACAATAATAAACAGTAAATATTTATAACAATTTTTTTAAACAATTGAGCCAAGGAGTCTGTTAAAATTTCTTAAAATGTGCGGTATGATGGACAATAGGCGATGTATTGCATCATTTTATTTTTAATTTCACAGTGCCTGTTGGGATTTGTCTTATATTCACCTTGTCGCATGAAATATTTAACCCTGATTGTCTTTTTCTTCCTTATTTCCCAATTCCTTGAAGCACAGGTTAAAAATGGAGCACCGGCTAAAAAAAGCGTGGAAGCTTTGTATATTGACAAGCCGCTGACCATCGATGCCGTGCTGGATGAACCGGCCTACCGGCAGGCCCGGCCTGCGAAGGATTTTGTCCAGTTGTTTCCTTATAACGGGAAACCTTCCCAACAGCCGACCGAAGCCTTCTTTTTTTATGACCAGAGGGCCGTATATGTGGGAGCCATGCTTTATGACAGTGCTCCCGACAGTATTTTCAATCTTTATACCGAACGCGACCAGTTCGGGATGTTTGATTATTTTGGTGTATACCTCGACCCCTATAATGAAGGACAGCTTGCCTTTGGTTTTTTTATAAGCCCTGCAGGGGTTCAGTTTGACCTTAAGGCAACAAAAATAAGCGAGGGCGATAGTGAAGACGAAAAATGGAACGCGGTATGGGAAAGCAAAACCCGTATAACCGAAGAGGGATGGATCGTGGAAATGCGGATCCCTTATTCGGCCCTCCGCTTTCCCGATAAGGAAGTGCATACATGGGGACTCAACATGTTCAGAAACATACGAAGGTACAATTCGAACAACTCGTGGAGTCTGGTGGACCGGACTGTGTCGGGATTTATTCACCAGGAAGGGGAACTTACCGGCATAAAAAACATAAAACCTCCCGTGCGCCTTTCCCTTAGCCCGTACCTGGCAGCTTATGTGGAAACCAGAAGCGGCGAGGCGAAACCTGATTTCACTTACAAGGGAGGCATGGACCTGAAGTATGGCCTTTCCGAGAGCTTTACCCTCGATATGATGCTGATTCCGGATTTCGGCCAGATCCAGTCCGACGACAAGGAACTGAACCTGTCACCCTACGAATTGTACTACGATGAAAAACGGCAGTTCTTTACCGAAGGCACCGAACTGTTTCAGCGCGGAGGTATTTTTTACTCCCGGAGAATCGGCGGAACACCTCTTTTTTCGGGTAATGCCGAATCTTCGCTGGATAGCAATGAAATTGTGGATTACAATCCGGTTGAGACCCAGTTGCTGAATGCAACAAAGATCTCGGGCCGCACGGTGAAAGGCTGGGGCATTGGATTTCTGAATGCCATGACACTGCCTTCCCATGCCGTCCTGAAAGATACCCTTACCGGGGAGACCCGCGAGGTTACAACCCAGAACTTCACAAATTACAATGTTTCGGTAGTCGACAAATCCCTGAAGAATAATTCGTATGTAAGCCTCATCAACTCCAATATGGCTCTCGCCAACAATCCTCTCATGGCCAATGTCACTGCCACTGAATTCCAGGTCAGGAACAAAAAGATGACCTACGCCGTGAGCGGCAATGCAGGATACAGTATACGGGGCGATACAACCAGGGAAAAGGGATTCACCGCATCCCTGGGATTTAATAAAAACAGCGGGAAATTCCGTTTCGGATTTTCCCAAAGCATCTGTTCCGATGCTTACAATCCCAATGATCTGGGGTACCTGCGGCGGAACAATGAAATGATCACCGAGGTTGAAGCCGGGTATCATATTTTTGAACCGGTATGGATCATCAGGGAGTCTCATCTGAACGCCGGTTGGGAATATACCCGTATGGTGGATCCTTCGGATAAATTCGGCCATGAAATCGGGATTGACTGGTATACCCTGTTCAAAAACAATTATGAACTTGAAATATTTACCGCCATTGAGACCAACCGGCATGATTATTACGAAACCCGCGTGGCCGGGAGGTATTTTGTCAATCCGATGTATTGGACTATAAACGCATACCTGGCTACCGACTCCAGAAAACCGGTCAGTTTGTCTGTCGGAGGAGGAACCTATACAAAACCCTCCAATGATCAGTACGGATACTCCGGAAACACGGAACTGAATATCCGCATCGGCCAGAGAGTGCAGATCTACTATGAATTCGGATTCGATAATGCGCTCAATGAGCTTGATTATGTCAACAAGACCGATAGCGAGGATACCATCTATTTTGCCAAACGCGATATCCGTACCATCGAGAATGTGCTGGCATGCGCCTATGCAATAACCAACAAGGCCGGAATAAGTTTGCGGATGCGTCACTACTGGTCAGGAGCCGCCTGCAAGGAATTTTACCAGTTGCAGGAGGACGGATCCCTGCTTTTGGATGAAATGTACGACCAGAACCACGATGAGAATTACAATGCTTTCAATATCGATATGCTGTTCCGGTGGGTCTTTGCGCCCGGTTCGGAATTGTCGCTTGCCTGGAAAAACACCATATTTGATCAGAAGGATCAGGTAACCAATGCCTATTTTGAAAACCTGGACAACACGTTAAATTCCGACCAGACGAACAGCATTTCTCTGAAAATTCTTTATTACCTTGACTATAATCAAGTGAGAAGAAACAAATAGGCATTCGAAATCTTTATCTTTCAAACTCATATCTCTGAGCAGCCTACGGATAAAGGTCCTACTATGGATCGCCTTCCTGGATGGTTGCCCGGCTATTCACGTATTATCCGGCGGTATAAAATCGCCACTATACTGAGAATCGGAGTCAAACCCACCACAAGCAGGTACGCTACAAATCCATTTTCCCTTGGATGCGGGTATTGATCTGCGAAAGCCCAGACACAGGATCCAAACAAAAGAACATTGCAGATAACAGTCGCTGTTTTCAAAGCCGGACGGATGGAGGATGAACGGTCGGCATTGCTCTTTTCCTCCGACGTTTTCTTCTTCCTGTTAAAAACCGGCCATTCCAATATTGGACCGTTGCGCCAAATTACGAACAGGTTGAAAACCGGGACCAGCAGCAGGAGCAAGGCCAGAACAATGTACACCGCTTCTCTGGACATGCCATCGGTCATGAGAACAAGGCATGTGAATCCAAACAAAGCAACATTACTGATGAAGGCAAGGAGTTTCATGGTGAATGGTTTTTTAGTGTTTTAATCTGTAAATATACAATATAAAACATAAAAAAACAATAATAAACATTAAAATAAATTAATATAAAGCATTATTTTAAGAAAATCCTGCATAGTGGCCTGTCACGGGTAATAAAAGGCGGTATGACCGTTTCCAAATTTCTCACACGCATTATGGCACCCAACCTATATGATCGGTTGCATA
>JAGDMB010000157.1 GCA_017860375.1 Bacteroidota bacterium
GGAATTGTGCTGCCGGTCTCCGGTATGTTTTGTATATGTTCCTGACGGATCTGAAAAAACCCTACAGGGTCATTGCCAGTCCCGGCGGATATTTCATGGCGCCCGAAGGGGATGAGCGGACAGGCGACGTATCGAATGTTTTGTTCAGCAATGGCTGGATTCATAAGAAAAACGGTGATGTACTGATCTATTACGCTTCCTCGGACACCCGCATGCATGTTGCCGAGTCAACGGTTGACAGGCTTCTCGATTACGTGCTGAACACACCGGCCGACGGATACCGTTCATCGATGAGCGTGGTGCAGCGGAACGAGCTGATCAGCAAGAATCTGGTGTTTCTGAAGAAATAATTTCCTGCAGGTCCTCAGTATGTCACCCAGAAAAAAGGCCCCGTGATGATACACGGGGCCTTTTTTGTCTTTTTCTCCTTTCCCTTCTTCAGTCTTTCAGTTTATTCCACCAGGTGAACTTCAATATGACGGAAGTCACTGCCATTATGCCAAAGGCGATAAAGAAAGGTTTCCAGTCGCGCAGCACCAGGTAAACCGGGAAAGCTACCAGGGACAGCTGCCAGATGATGCCTACCCCTACATTAAACATGTCACGTCCGAAGTCTTTGTTTCGTTTGAAGGAAGGGTCATCGGCCATCACTTTTTTATAGATGGGCTTCCAGAATCCCCAGGGTCGAACCGATTTGTAAAATTTCTTCAGGATTTCGTCGTCCTCGGGCTTTGTGAGCAATGTGCCCAGGATACAGCCGATAATGGAGACCACGAAGATCACCGGGAAGGCATTCATGCTGAAATTGTGGGTCAGCGGCCAGTTTTTAAGAATATCGAGATCCAACAGGGGAAGGAACAGGGCAGCCGCTATACCGGCCACCATACCCCAGAAATATCCGTATCCGTTAAATCGCCACCAATACCATTTAAGGACATTGGAAGCCGTATAACCGCCCCAGAGTGCAGCCGTGATCCACAATACCACGTTGTTGATGGAGGTCACGATAAAGCCCATAGTTATGCCGGCTATGACCACAATGATCGAAGCGACATAACTCAGCCGGACATATTTTCTATCCGATGCATGGGGGTTGATGTAGCGTTTATAGATATCATTTACAATGTATGCCGGTGCCGCATTGACAGTGGCGGCAAAGTTGCTCATGAAGGCGGCCAGCAGTCCAGCCATCAGGAAGCCCAGCAAGCCCACCGGAACATAGGTTGCCAATACCTGCGGCAATATGCTTTCAAAATCGGGTTCCGTAAGCGAAGCGGTATAGAGTTTGTCAAAATTCACCAGCGCGAGAATGGTAAGACCTGTGATCATAAAGTACCGCGTGGGATTCAGGACCACATTTACCAGCGAGCTCATTTTCGATGCTTCTTTCGGATTGCGGGTGGAGAGAACGCGCTGCATATCGTAATTAGGCGCAGGTCCTGCCGCAGACAGGAATATTCCTTTGAACAGCATCATGATGAAGAACAGACCGAACATTTCATACCCATCATTCGCTATCCAGTCTTTGAATGCATTCAGTTTTGGAGAAGCAGCCGCTGAGAGATTGTTCCAGTCGAGGCCCACATGCCAGCCAAACCAAACATCTTTCCATCCTGCAGGTATCACCGCATTGATAGCCTCAGGGGCAACCTGGTTGATGGCAATAATACCGATGGCAATGGATGCAATGGTGAGTATCCCGTATTGAATGACCTCTGTTATGACCACACTGAACATCCCTCCTTTCACCACATAAAAAGTGGTTATACCCATCAGGATCAGAGCATACAGGTTTTCATTGATCTGGGGATGGCGGGCCAGGGTATCCGCATTGGTGACGAGAGCCGGCAGAAAGGAAGTGCTGAATTTCCCGATGCCCTTGAATCCATAGGAAAGAAAACCAATGACGCTTACCAGGGCAAAGACCACCACGATGATATGGGACAGGTTGGCGCCAGTGCCGGTCCCGAACCTTGTCTTTATCCATTCAGCGCCGGTCATAACGTTGGAACGGCGAAGCCAGGAGGAGAGATAGACCATCAGGAAGATCTGGTTGAAAACCGGCCAGAGCCAGGGTATCCAGATACTTTTAAGGCCATATACGGCGAGCCAGTATACAAGGAGCATGGTGCCCGCGATATCGAACATACCGGACGCATTCGAGACCCCGAGGAAATACCAGGGCAGGCTGTTCCCTCCCAGAAAATAGGAGTTGATATTTTTTGATGCCCTGTGGGAAACATAATAACCGATGATGATGGTGGAGAGCAGGTAGAGAATGATAATCCCGATATCAATAAAATGCAGGTTCATACGATGGTTAATGGTTCGTTAGTACTTCTACGGTCTCAAATGTAGCAATTATTTTGAACTGCGGATTCCTTACAAGGGATATACAATAAAAGTGACCTGTTCCCTTAATCAGGGTCGGAATCGTTTCATGCCAAACAGCAAAAATCCGCCGGAGCATGGAAACGTTTCGATTAAATGCCTACATTAGGGGATATCAAATGGATGCGTACTTTGCATGTCCTTGTAAAAGACAGGATAAAGGGACAAATCAGGGTAAAACGAAAACACAATGGCAACCGTATTGCTGACAGGAGGGAACGGATTGATCGGCCGGCATCTTTGCAGGCGATTGCAGGACAGAGGATATGATGTTATCATTCTAAGCAGATCAAAGAATAAAAGGTCCGCTGTTCCGGTTTACGCCCTCAACCTGGAAAAAATGGAGATGGATACGGTATCCGTCGCTCGTGCCGACTATATCGTTCACCTTGCGGGCGCCGGTATTGGAGAAAAGAGGTGGACGACCCGGCGAAAACAGGAGATCATGGACAGCCGCATTAAGACGGCACAATTGATCCACAAGGCGGTTAGGGAACAGAAGAAAGTGCTTCGGGCTTTTGTATCGGCCTCCGCAATCGGATATTACGGCATGGTGACCTCAGACAAAATTTATACGGAAACCGACCCTCCGGCAGACGATTTCCTGGGTGAGGTGTGCAAAAAATGGGAACAGGCTGCGGATCGGTTTCAGGAATCCGGAATAAGAACCGTTGTTCTCCGCTCTGGTGTTGTTCTCGCAAAAGAGGGAGGGATCCTGGCCCGGCTGATGAAATTTGTTCGGGCAGGCCTCGGATCATCACTGGGGAATGGCAGGCAGTACATGCCCTGGATACATGTTGAAGACTTGTGTGGGATGTTTATCAAAGCCATTGAGGACAGCCGCATGGAGGGACCTTATAATGCAGTAGCTCCCGATGACAGGACCAATGGGGAGTTCACGCGCACCCTGGCACGTATTCTTGAGAAACCATTCTGGCTTCCCGGCATTCCCGCCTGGGTCATGAGATTGCTTTTTGGCGCCATGTCCGGTATGCTTTTGAAGGGAAGCCGGGTTTCAGCCGAAAAGATCAAACAAGCCGGATATTCCTTTGCCTTTCCTGCCCTTGAAGATGCTTTAAAGGATGTGATCCGCAAAGCACCGGCGTGACCTTACCTGGCCGCACATGAAACGGGTGAAAGGAAGACTTGTTTATCCTTAATGGCGATACCATTCGGGATTGTTCGACTTACCCCCGATAATTACCGGGGTCAATGCACTGCGTTTTTGAAATTTGAGTCTGACGAATAAAAGCGATATAAATCATATCCGGTATAATACAAATCCATTACTTTGCGAAAAAAACAGATCATGGGTACAGCGCGAACACCTTTTCCAAAATTGTTCTGGACTGCCAACACGATTGAAATATTTGAGCGGTTTACCTATTATGGTATCTATATAGGTTTTGGTATCTATATGGAATCCCTTGGTTTTTCAAAGGGTCAGCTGGGGCCCATCCAAGGCATATTCCTTTTGTTGTCCTATATCATCCCGGTCATTTCAGGGACTTTTGCTGACCGGTTCGGATTCAAGAAGGTACTGATCGTTTCCTACCTGGCCTACCTTCCATCGATCCTTCTGCTGTTGTATACGAAAACATTCACCGGCATTGCCCTGACGATGATCAGCATTGGGCTCGCAGCCGGGATCTTCAAGCCACTTATATCCGGTACGGTAAGGGCCGTAACGGATACAAGCAATAAAACCCTCGGCTTCGGTATTTTTTATAACATGGTGAATATCGGTGCAACCTTCGGACCGGTAATCGCAGCAAAACTCAGGGTAATCTCGTGGAACCATGCTTTCATTGCGGCAGCCATTTCAATCGGCTTCATGTTTTTGATCACCCTGTTTTTTTATAAGGATCCCCCGAGGGAAATTGAGGGTAAAACCCTGCGGGATAAATTCAAGGACCTTGGGGTGGCGCTTTCGGATATCCGTTTTCTGGTCTTCCTGATCCTGCTCGGATTGTTTTTCTGGGCGCCTTTCTGGGCGTTTTTCAACATAGCGCCCATGTATGCTGAATCGCAACTCAACACAGCTGTTTTGTATGAGAATATACGGTCTTTCCTGGGATCCGGGTTTGCCAATTTTATTTCAAAGGAGGATCATGGAATACGAAAAGTGCTTGGTGAGAGCATTTCGAACAGTGCCTATTACATCATTCTTTTGCAGGTGGTAGTATCCAGTGTTATCAAGCGTTTTCGGGCTATTCCCGTTGTCACCACAGGAATTATGATCATTGCTGCCGGTTACATCTGCATGGGTTTAGCCATGAGTTTGGCCCCCGCTTGGTTTCTGGCAGGTGTTTTTCTCTTTGCCGTCGGCGAGATGACCGCATCCCCGCGGATTCAGGAATACATAACCTGGCTTGCCCCAAAAGAGAAGGCAGGGCTTTATATGGGCACCAATTTTCTGGCCATGGGGATCGGCGGCTCATTGAGCGGATTCGTCCTCACCCCTTTGTACGGGTATTTCAAAGATCGGCTTCATTCCGAAACCATGTGGTTCTTCCTGGCCGCCTATATGATTGTTTCTGTTATCCTCATTAATTTGTATATTAAACTATTCGGTGAATTCAGGGAAGTGGAGAAGTGATTGAACCTGGTTAATAAGATGTTGCTATCAAAAAGCTGTTTTCCTTAGGGCTTGTTCCCTTTTTTTTTACCTTTGAAAACCGGTCCATTTTTTAGTATGGCCCTTGTATGAAAAAACACCTGACTTTTTATTTTTTTCTTACAGTCTCAGCCATTATTGTATTCTTGCTGGTTGTATACAAGGGCAACCGTGATTTCTCCAACCAGGGCATTTTTGAAAACCTGTCGAATCTGAGGAACGGCAACTGGACCTTCTTCCAGGATGTTTTTGCCCACCTGCACAACACACTGGGCATACTGTTGCTGCAAATCATCGTCATTATCCTCGTGGCCCGCCTGATGGGTTATCTCTTCCAAAAACTGGAACAACCTGTTGTTATCGGTGAAATATTGGCCGGCATTCTGCTCGGTCCGTCCGTTCTCGGTATCTTTTCACCTGCCACCATGCATTTCATCTTTCCGCCCGAATCCCTTGGAAATTTATATTTATTAAGCCAGGTTGGACTTATCCTTTTCATGTTTGTCATCGGCATGGAACTTGACTGGGAGTCCTTGCGCAAATCAGCCAAAGATGCTGTTATAATAAGCTACACCAGCCTCATTTTTCCTTTTATTCTCGGTGTCCTGTTGTCCTATTATTTATATGGAATCCTGACTCCTGAAAAGACATCCTATACAGCCTTTGCCCTGTTCATGGGTACCACCATGTGCATTACGGCATTTCCTGTGCTTGCGCGGATCGTACAGGAAAGGCAGCTTACGCGGTCACCCGTGGGAAAAATCGCCATTACGGCTGCAGCCATCGGTGATGCTGCTGCATGGTGCATTCTGGCAATCGTCATTGCATTTGTTAGGGCCGGCGCCATGATGCCGGCATTTATTACCATCAGCCTGACCGTACTTTATGTGGTAGTCATGCTGTATGTGATAAGACCTTTTATTCAGCGCATCGGGGCCGTACACTCCTCCCGTGAAAGTATAAGCAAACCCATTGTTGCTTTTGTTTTTCTCCTGGTTCTGAGTTCATCCTTTCTCACCGAAGTAATCGGTATTCATGCCTTGTTCGGTGCATTCATGGCAGGAGTCATCATGCCCAAAAACATCAATTTCAAACAGGTGATCACGGAAAAAGTACAGGACCTGGCCCTTGTTATGCTGCTGCCTTTGTTTTTTGTGGAAACCGGACTGAG
>JAGDMB010000158.1 GCA_017860375.1 Bacteroidota bacterium
CCACACATAATGAGCGTATCGCAAAAATGACATTTGCTTCGGTTTATCCTTACTATCTTTCAAAAGTAGAGAAGAAAGGGAGAACAAAAGAAGAATTGCATAAAGTGATTGAATGGCTTACCGGTTTCGACAATAAGAAAATACAAGACCAAATTGATGCAAAAGTAACCTTTGAAACATTTTTTAAAAATGCTAAATTAAACACCAATGCACATCTCATTACTGGTGTAATTTGCGGCTATCGAATAGAAGAAATTGAAAATCCCTTAACAAGACAGGTAAGATATTTGGATAAATTGGTGGATGAGTTGGCACAAGGAAAAAAGATTGAAAATATATTCAGAGTTGCGTAAATAAAATGGAATAAACAATAATAACAACCGGCCACCCCACATGGTACAGTGCATGCGGGTTTAGCTTCACTGATCTCCCTTCGGTCGGTTCAGAGGTTTGCAAAGGTTCGGGGTTCGTAAATAAAACGGGTGTAAACTGATAGGAAATCGCTTCGGATGATATTGTTTTACAATTCGATTGCCGAAATTAAGGTAGTAGCAATTATTTTTTCAATGTTTCATTATTATCTTTATGCAGGTTACACTATCCTATAGGTTAACCATAATCAAATTATTAATATAAACCTAAACACCATGTTACTATTTGTTCTTGGTTTAATTACCCTGGTTGTAGGATATGTTGCCGCCAGGTCGAATTCTTTTTTCCGCACCTATGCCAAACTTATAAAAGGGATTGGTATCGGCGTTGCGGTGATTGGTCTTCTTAGCGCCTCCCTCATTCAGATCGAACCGGGTGAAGTCGGCGTCCAGAAGCTCTTCGGTAAAGTCAGTGACCGTGTCCTCGAAAGCGGGCTGAATTTAAAAAATCCGCTGGTGGAAGTAGTTCCCTTTGACAAGAGGACCCAGAATTATACCATGTCGGGGATCACTACCGGTGGTGAGGTGGTAGGCGATGATGCCATCCATGTTCTGTCGGCTGACGGACTTGAGGTGATCATTGACCTTACGGTACTTTACAGAGTGTTACCGGCTGAAGCACCCAGGATCCTGAGAGAGATCGGGGTTGACTACCGGGATGTAATCGTCCGGCCCATCTGCCGCACCCGGATAAGGGACAATGCGGTGTATTATGACGCGGTGTCTTTGTATTCTTCCAAAAGGGATGAATTCCAGGACCGTATCTTTAAAGGCATCGAATCGGATTTTAAAAGCAGGGGACTTGTACTGGAACAGCTTCTGGTCAGGAATATCAACCTGCCTGCCTCTGTAAAAACTGCCATTGAATCAAAAATAAATGCGGAACAGGAAGCCCAGAAAATGACTTTTGTACTTCAAAAGGAGAAGCAGGAAGCCGAACGCAAAAGGGTGGAAGCCCAGGGGATAGCCGATTACCAGAGAATAATCAGCCTGTCACTCACCGATAAGCAGTTGCAGTATGAGATGATCAAGGCCATAACAAATTCGCCCAATGCCAAGCTGATCATTATGGGAGATGGGAAAAACACACCTATTATATTGAACGGGAATTAAGATTCCTTACTGACCTTCCAGGACTTTCAGACCCTGGAAGGTCTTTCCTTCTTACTCTCTGCTGAGTTTCTTTATCGCTTCTTCCAGCGGTTCTTCGGGCTTGATGAAATTGTATTCACCCCAGAAGCTGTCCTGGAAATCGGTGATCTGCTCCATGAATATTTCCTGCGAATGTGCGGTTTCTTTTATCCTGAACCTTTCGATATCCTTTGTCTCTGCCCGGGTTACCGCCATTTCGAGGATCGTACTGTACACCGATCCGAATAACTGGTTTTTATGCCGGATGCGGAAGGATGTTTCGCACCGTATCAGATTTAACATATAACGGTCTCCTGTTTTGGTAAAGGTGACCTTGTACTGGGCTTTCTGGGGCTTTACCTTAATGTTCCTTGGCTTTTTGAGTACGAACATGCCGGTGGCTTCCTCCATTTTTTCGGGATCCACTTCAAATTCAACCGCGGTTATTGCCAGGCTTTTGATATCGAGGAATATCCTTCCTTTATAGAATGCTTCGGGGTACCCTTCCTTTGGTGAAAAGGTGATGACATAGGACTCATCCTGGTCATTTACGATAATATCGGTCATGTTGTAGGAATAGGAACCGAAATTTTCTTTTGTAAGAAAATCAGGAGTATTTTTCACCACATCCAGCAACAGGGTGGTGTTTAATCCTGCCTTCAGCTTGAGGATCAGGGTGTCGGAATGGCTGTTGTCTGCAGTTTTTCTTCCTTTGACAATTTTGATCTGATCGCCTCCGAAGGACAGGGTATAGGCAGTTTTATAAGTCTGCAGTATGGCTTCCGAAACCGCCATGACCTGGTTGCCTTTGGTAATGATTTCACGGTAAAAGGAGGTGAGCAAAACCGGGTAGACGGGATAATTTTTCGGTATGTTGTCAAGGGCATTCCTTAGAAGGGCTATCGCATTCTTTTTCCGGATAATGACTTCCTGGATAGGGATAATGTCGGGGTGAAGGTAGTAATTTTGCGGCCGGGTGACAAAATCACTGACCGGCAATACCAGTGTTTCATACCCCATGCATGCAACAGCCAGACTATCCTGTAAATGACGGGAATCAATCTTTAGCAGGAAATCACCCTGAAGATTGGCTACGGTTCCCTCGCTTTTGTCCAGAAGAGAAATGCCGGCAAATGAAATGGGCTGTTTGTTGTGGATATCCAGGATGCGGCCTTTGATCTCAAGCACCGATACCGTATCTTTTTCAAGAGATGTTTTTGCATCAGACCGCTGAAGGACCATCGGACGGAAAATAACGATCTGACGGCCAATGATCCGGTATTCCAGGGACGGATCTTCAAGCACCCTGTCCAGTATGGAATGCAAAGTCTCCAGGTCAGCCTCCACGCGAACATTTCGTTCAAGATTGATGATTTCCGGATTATAGGAAAAGCTCAGACCCGTGGATATACTGATGAGCCCGAATACCTGCTGAACCTTCAGGCTGGTATCCCGTATGGAGATCTTTTGATAGATAAGGGAGTCCTGACCCCTTGTAAAGCCGGCTTGTGAAAGAAAAAGAAAGAAGAAAACCCCCTTTAGCGAACCGGAAAGGAGGAACGAAAGAAATCCCGTAAACTCACAGGATGAGGCCACAGGATTCTTTTCCGGGTTGTATGTAGAAATACCGTCGGACAATGGTATTGGTTATAGCCCCTGGCATCCTGAACCGGATAGGATCACCCGGTCGCCTTTTCTTTCCCATTTCCAGTTGTATATGGTACAGATGGCTTCAAGGACATTTTCCAGGGATTCATTCTCAAAATTACTTCCGATTTTGCACCTGGCCATAGCCGGATCTTCAAATATGACTTTCACTTTAAAAACATCCTGAATGCCGGAAGCCACTTTTTCGAGCTCAGTATTGTTGAAGACCAGCCGCCTGGTTTTCCACGCCATATAGTTTTCATCCGTATTTTTTTGTTTCTCAACGATCGAGTTTTCCATCGATCCGACGAATCCGGGTTCAATGATAATGGTGTTCCCGGTATTTTCCGTCTCAAACAGCTGTACGCTGCCGGATTCAACAAATACTTCAACTTTTCCGGAAGACTTGAAAGCCTGGACATTGAAAGATGTACCCAATACTTTGATTCCGGCTTTACCGGTATAAATGACAAAGGGTCTATCCGCATTATGCCGGACATCAAAATAGGCTTCCCCCGTCAATTTTACTTCCCGGCTGCGGACATTAAAGTTTTTCGCATAGGTGAGCTTAGTCCCGGCATTCAGAAAAACCCGGGTGCCGTCCGGAAGCGTGATCTGTGTCTGATCGTTGGTCCCGGAATTTACCACGGTCATCCGTGAATCTTTTTGAATGAGGGTGATGATGCCGAAGCTTCCTGCACCCAGCATTGCCAGCAAAGCGATGGCGGCAGCTGCTCTCAGCAGCGGCATGCGGAAAAAGCTTCCCCGGTTCCGGGATTTTTCTTTCATCTTTATGGGTTGTTCTCCTACGGAAGCGATAATTCTGCTGTGCAGCTTTTCCCAACCGTTATTCACATTAAACTGATTCATTTCCTTTATGCTGTTTATATGATCCCAGGTTGTACGGATCTCGTCAACCATTTGTGTATGGATTGCAGATTGCTGAAGCCATACTGAAAATTCTTCCTTTTCCGCTGCATCGGTTTCACCGGCGAGATGTTTCGCCATCCGATCCCAGTTTATTTTTTCATCATGATTCATAGCCATTATCCTTAAGCGGGTTCAACATATTCTTTCAGGTTTTCCCTCAGCATTTTGAGAGCCTTTCCCATATTGGCCTCCACTGTCTTGACTGAAATGGAGAGTTTTTTCGCTATATCGTTGTATCGTAAACCTTCATACCGGTTCAGTCTGAAAATACGGCTGCATTTATCGGGCAGCGAATCCAGGGTCTTATTGATGATCCTTTGTATTTCATTCACACTGGCCAGATCGGCTGCAGGTTCGAAGGAATCTGCCGAAAGTTCACGCCGGTATTTTTCATATTTCTGTTCGATCTGCCGGTGATCCAGAAATTTCATGCATCGATTATGCGTTGCCGCATACATATAAGCCTGAAGCGAAGTAGTTATAGTCAGCTCTTCGCGTTTTTCCCATAGTGTAAAAAAAAGATCCTGAACAATTTCTTCTGCCGTATCCGGAACCGACACATATTTGAGTGCATAAAAGCATAACGGCTGATAAAGACTGCGGAAGAAATCTTCGAAAGCACGAAGATCCCCTGATTTTATCTTATCCATTATGGTTGCATCCTGCTCTTTCATGTTCCGGTAACTTTCAGTTGACAAAGCTAAGGATAAACATATAAATACCAATATCCTTGCGGTCCTTAAAAATCATCATCCCCCGTGCCTGTTTTAGAATTTATCCGGTATCGGTTTAAAAATTCTTTGCGGGGGATGATGAATACCCGTGACGGGCTAATTATTCGGTTCGAGGTCCCTGCGTTTCAGTTTACGGTTCAGCTTTGAAATTGCCGACTCAATGGATTCATCGGGTTTGATATAGTTGTATTCGCCCCAGAAATCACCGTCCCCAAAATACGTCACCTGGTCTGCAAAAATATCAGACATTCTTGCCGATTCCTTGTATTTGAATTTATCCACTTTTTCATCTTCTCTGTCCGTCACCGCCATTTCAAGAGCCGTAACATAGGTCGACTTGAATAATTTCTTCTGCCATTTGCATTCAAAAGAAAGTTCGCTTCGCACATGGTTGAGGTACCACTGTTCGTCGAGTACCCGGTAATTGATCAGGTAATGAGCCCCAATAACGTTGACCTTCAGGTCGATGGGCTTTTTCCTGACCAGTTCGTTATCTGCCAGGTCAATACCCTTGTCGCTCAGTTCGAAATCGAGTCGTGAAAAAGCAAGGTTTTTGGTATCGAGGTAAACTTTTCCTTTGTAAAGAGGATAGTTGACATTATCCTTCTGGTCAAATTCGATTACGTAATTGTCCCTTCCGTCAATCGAAACAAATCCGCCGAAAGCAAAATTGTAATAATCGATAAAATCAGCGGAAAGCAAAGCTCCGGGATTTTTCACCACGTCGAGAAGGAAACTGGTCCTTGGTCCGCCCTGCAGCTTAAAGATCAGCGTGTCCATTTTCTTGACATCCTGGCTTTTCCGGCCCTTGAAGATTTTTACCCTGTCGACATCAAAATCATTGTCATACGGGGCTTTATAGACATCCAGAACGGCTTCGGAGACCGCTACATAATTGCGGTTTTGTTTGATGGTCTCGCGGTAAAAGGCAATCAGCATTTCAGGCGACACCTTGTAATTTTCATTAATCCTGTGCATAGCCATCTGGAGCAGTTCCGTCGGGTCGCTGGTACGGATTATCACTTCCTTGATCTGTACCGAAGAGGGCTCGAGTGTTATGACATTGTCTTCTGGCTTAAATGCGGATAATTTAAGTTCTGCATTATGATAACCGATGAACGAAACTCCCACCGTTTTATCGGTTTCAGAAGGGGGTACCTTTAATATAAAATCTCCGTCGGAATTGGTAATCGTACCAATACTGCTGTTCAAAAGGTATACATTGGCAAAGACAATGGGTTTTTTTGTTAGCGCATCAATTACCTTGCCCTCGTATACCGTAAAGGTAGTATCCCTGGC
>JAGDMB010000159.1 GCA_017860375.1 Bacteroidota bacterium
TTATCGGAACTGCGCTGGCTTGTGGTAACCAGGATGGTCTGGGAAGGTCCGAACTTCACCGAGGCCAGGTTGGTTGAAGTTTCGACCAGACCGGGCATGGTTTTGCTCCACGAGATGACTCCGTTTGGACATATATACAAAGCATTCAGCAATTTCTCCTGAGGTTTCTTCTTTAGGACCCGTGGAGGATGTGCCGCTTCTTCCAGTGTGATTGCAAAATCAGGCTCCTCCAGACGGATCAACGCCACCAGTTTTTTTGTTGCCTCATGAAAAAAATCCTCAAACACCTCTATGTATTTAGACGGTATTACGATAATTGCATAGGCCTCACGGGGTATGGCATTTCTTAGATTACCGCCTTCAAAGGCAACAAGGCGCATATCAAAGCGGTTTCGTGCCTCCCAGAGTATTTCGTTCAGGATCTTTATGGAATTGCCGCGCTCTTTCTCGATATCGGTTCCGGAATGTCCGCCCAGCAAACCGCTGATTGCAATCCGGTAGGACCGGCAGCCGGCAGGTGTATTTTTCGATTTGTATTTAAAGCTTGCAATAGTATTCATACCGCCGGCACATCCTATAAACAACTCCCCTTCATCCTCTGAATCGAGATTCAGCAGGATCTGGCTTTTAAAGAAGCCTGCTTCAAGGCATTTGGCGCCGTTTAAACCGGTTTCTTCATCGACCGTAAACAAGCACTCAACCATACCGTACCAGTCTTCGGGATCGGTTAATATGGCAAGCTGCGCTGCAATACCTATTCCATTATCGGCACCCAGGGTGGTTTCTTTTGCTTTTACCCATTCTCCGTCCACGTATGCTTGTATAGGATCGGTATCGAAATTATGGACACTGTTGCTGTTTTTTTCGCACACCATGTCGAGATGACTTTGCAGGCATACGGACTGAAGATTTTCGTAACCCGGTCTGGCCTTCCTGCTGACGAGAATATTGCCGGCCTTGTCTCTTTTATGTTCCAGCTCGAATTTCCGGGCGATGGACAGGACATAGTCACCCACTTCTTTTTCTTTGCCTGAGGGCCTGGGGATCCTTAGAATCTCATTAAAATAATGCCAGATCAAAGGAGGATGCAAATCAGTCAGTGCTTTCATAGGAATTAAATTGGTTTTAAAAATAGGGATTTCCGGGGTATTAAAAAAAAGGCTTATTATATTTGTTATTTTCGCTGAGTTCAAATAAAAAAGACGCACAGCATTTGGTTTAACCGTTCTGTTGCATGATTAGCTTTGATCTGATAGCCGTATTTCTGGTGCTGGCCTTTATCTTGATTAGCTTGTATTTCAAGCTACTGGGTGTTCCTTATACCTTGCTCATCGGGGTGATCACGCTCGGGATCTTCGGGGTCCTTACTCCGGCTGAAATCGTCAGTGGTCTGGGGAATGAGCAGGTTGCAGTCGTGATCCTCATTCTTCTTTTCAGTGAGGTTTTGCGAAAAACCAGCATCATTGAAAACACATTTGACCTCATGTTCAGAAAAGTAAAAACCTACCGCCACTTTTTGGGCAGGATGGTCATGAGTGTGGCTGCTTTTTCGATGCTTTTAAGCAATATTTCCCTTGTTGCCGTTCTGATGCCCTATATTCACAACTGGGCAAAACGAAATACCATTTTCCCCTCCAAACTGCTTATGCCGCTTTCCTTTGCGGCCATCCTGGGTGGAAGTGCCACCCTTATCGGTACCTCAACCAACATGATCATAAACGGCATGGTGGAAGAACAGACCCTCTTTCCGGGTATGGCTTCCCTGCAAATATTCGATTTTGCCTGGGTCGGGATCCCCATGATATTGCTGGGTACCCTTTACCTGTTAGGAGCCGGAAAATGGCTGCTCCCATCGAGAAAAGTCATTGTAGAGGATCTGCAGACCCATAACCGCGAATACGTTATTGAAGCAAAAGTCAAATCCAATTCCCATCTGATCGGCAAAACAATAGCAGAGTCAGGGCTCAACGAGATTAAAGGGCTGACGCTGGTCACCATACTGCGAAGATCCTTCAGGATCACTTCGGTTCCGTCGGATGTAATGCTTGACAAAGGCGATGTACTGATCTTTACCGGGGAAACAAAAAATATTGCTGACCTCATTGCCACCAATTCCGGCTTGATGCTGCCTGAGGTGGGTACACTGAGCCGGATGAAAAGGGCTGAGGTTGTCGAAGTGGTCATTTCGCAGAATTCCGCCCTCATCAACAAAACCGTGCGTGACTCAAATTTCAGGGGAAAATTTGATGCAGCCATTATTGCCGTGCACCGCAACGGTGAAAGGATTGAAGGAAAGCTCGGGAATGTGGTGCTGAGAGCAGGCGATGTTTTGCTTCTGTTTGCCGGAGAGAATTTCATCAGCAGGACCTCCGATACCAACGATTTCTATTTCATATCCAAAATCAGAGAATTCCTGAAGCTCGAATGGTGGAAAACAGCCATCCTGGTTGGAGGCAGTCTTCTGGTTATCCTGCTTGCTGTGTTGCATGTGATTTCTCTGTTTATGGGTTTTACGATCATGATTGTGGTATCCCTGATCCTAAAAGTAACCAGCCCGAAAGAGATACCTGCCAGCATTGATTACAACCTGGCCTTAGTGATCGTAATGTCACTTGCGCTGGGCACCGCAATGATAAAATCAGGGGCAGCTGCCCTCATTGCCAATGGGATGATATCCGTTTTTCTGCCTCTGGGTAAGACCGGAGTATTGTTTGGTATTTACCTGTTGACGAGTTTGCTGACCTTGCTTATAACCTCTAAGGCAGCCATAGCCCTTGCTTTTCCTGTAGCCTTATCGGTTGCATTTACCCTGGGGATCACGCCTGTTCCTTTTATTCTGTCGGTTGCCTATGCCGGAGCCTGTACCTTCATTTCCCCAAATGGCTATGCGACCAACCTTATGGTAAGCGGACCGGGAGGCTATACCCCACGTGATTTCCTGCGCGTCGGATTTCCGCTAACGGTACTTTATATGGTGGTAGCGCTGACAATTCTGTCAATGATCTATTTTTAAGCTGTATCGTACCAGACAAATACACACCTTTTCCCCTTTTTCGGATGCGATCATTGCACCAGTAAAATATCAATCAGAGAATTGCCGGGCCTTTTATCCTTAAATCGGACCAGGATATCATAAAAAGCAGTCTTGTTGCAAACGAAGTTAAAGGTTTCATAATATTTCTCATTGAACTGATTGGTTATAATTAGGGTATTCGCATCCATGAGTTCGATGATCGCCTGGCCGGCATAATTGTCAAGATGGTTAATAATTTTGAACTTATACGTGGAACCCTTATTGAATTTCATGGTGAGGAAATACTCATTTTCATAATCCACATCGCTGATGTTGGCGAGTTTAAATGCTATTTGCTTGATAAAAATCTCTTTTTGTCCATAGGCAGATGAACAACCAAAAAAGGCGGAGATCAAGGCTATAATAAAGGTTATTCTTCTCATAATCAAATAATTTAAAACAAAGTTATCGAAAGGATTTGACTTTCAAAACCAGGTTATTTACCCTTATTCACGGATTTTAATTCAAGCCATTCAAAATCCATATCCATAAGGATCAGTTTGGCATTTTCCGAAATTCGTTTCAGATCATTCTTTGCTAATTCCCTGATCACTGATTCAAGCCGCGTCTGGTAAAAGGTTTTGGTAAGACCTGTGCATTGTGTTTTCCCGTTGCGGATATAGAATAAAGCCTTTGCCTGGCATTTCTCATCTGCAGATTGCAGGGATTCAACCAGGGCATCCAGCCGGTTCCAGTTTCCCGAACTCCGGCTCCACCATTCCTGGGCCTTCTTTATGCTCAGCGACCGGATAAGCTTGCGTTTCTCACCGGCAGACATATTATCGAGGTTTTGTTTGTTCGGCTCGCCGGAATAGGTTTCCTTATAATTATACTGGATGAAATCCGTAAGCTCCTGATCGGGGATATTAATACCGGCAAAGCCAAAATTCTGAAAAGCCAGGTCTTCCAATAGCCAGCCAGCACGAATACAGATCTCATCAATATTGTAATCAAGGATCTGACCGTGTCCGTAAAATTTCCTGGTCCCCGGATAGATAAGATCCCCTGTATTCTTCAGCTTCCTCACCGTAAAATCATTCAGCATGGTCATCAGCTGAGGAATTCCTGCAGCTTCCATGTTCTCTATGCTTTCCTTTGCCGCCAACACGGTGGGCCAGTCGTTTGATTTAAACTGGTTTAACAGATTATCCGGGATCTTCACCTCAGCAACCGCAGGCATATTTAAGCCCACTATAGTCCACAGGACTATGAACGCTATTCTTTTCATCCGTACAAAATTTAAGATTAGGAGTATGTTCAAATTTTATTGTTTGCGGTTTGATTCCGGTATGAAATTAGCAACAATAAATTTACCAGAAAAAATTATTTTATTCACTTGCTGTGGATAAGATATTATCCGGGAAAAAGGATGCCTGATCCGGGGAACGGGATCGGTGCTTTTGGTTACTCGACTATTTTGATTTCCGTTCTCCGGTTCCTGGCCCTGGCCTCTTCCGTGTCATTACCGTCAATGGGTTGCGATAGTCCGTATCCTTTGCAGACAAGACGGTCCTTTGCCACCTGAGCGCGCATCAGATAATCTGCCACAGCTTTTGAGCGATTGTCCGACAATGCCTGGTTGTATCCGGGTGACCCGATATTGTCGGTATGTCCGCTTATTTCAATCCTTATCTGAGGATTTTCGGCAAGGAACTTCACCAGCTTGTCGAGCTCAACCTTTGATTCCTTTTTTAGCGCATACGAATCGGTTTCATAGAATATGTTCTTCAGCACGACAACTTCGCCCACCCGTATGGGATTCAAAGGAATATCCTTCAGAAAAGGATCCCCCGATAAAAAA
Organism: Bacteroidota bacterium; assembly: GCA_017860375.1. Lineage (GTDB taxonomy): Bacteria > Bacteroidota > Bacteroidia > Bacteroidales > UBA10428 > UBA5072. Next base: position 4,875 of record JAGDMB010000159.1, read on the forward strand.
ACGCCCTGCACGGAAAAATTCTCAGAAAAAAACAGGTAACCCTTTTTTGAAACATTAAGTAAATAATTGTGATTCAATGGAATACAAACAAGAAACTCTCCGGTTGTGCTGTCCGATTGCGATTTATTGATCCGGTCACCTGTGTTGAGATCAATGAGTTCAAAATCAGCTCTGAGCCTGCGCTTTGTTTCCTTGTCGTAAACCATTCCCTTCATAAAGGAAACCCGATCAGGTCTCAGCGTTTCGGGTAAATCAAAGAAATAGATATCCCTGCCCGAGGCCGGGTCAATATTGGATGCAAAATAGGCACGGTTGCCCGAAGGATTCACGATCAGCCCGAATTCATCCTTGTTGGTATTGATGGGATATCCGAGGTTTTCCGGCTTTGTCCATCGACCGTTGCTGTCAAGGCGGCACACGAAAAGGTCATAGGCACCAAGGCCTATATGGCCGTATCCCCAAGGTTTACCGGTTTGGTCCATTTGCCGTCTTCCTGCTGATGACATACCCAAAGGTCAACAGAACCCCTTCCGCCCGGCCGGTCGCTTGCGAAATAAAGGGTCTTGCCATCTGCGGAAAGGGACGGTTGTGTTTCTGTATAGTTGCTGTTGACAGGTCCCCCCATGTTGACAGGCAGAGTCCAGGAATCCCCTTCCTTCCTCGATTGATAAAGATCACAGCGTCCCACCCCGTCATCCCGGTTGCACCCGGTGAAAACCATCAGTCTTCCGTCGGCGGAAATGGACTGTGCCCCTTCATTGTCGGGGGAATTCAACGGATACCCGGCATTCGTTGAAGGTCCCCATCCATTTTCCGTCCAGTGACTGATAAAAAAATCCTCCTGTTTATTTCCATACCCCTTATCTCCCTTAACAAGCCTTGTAATGACAAGGGTCTGTTCATCGGCTGAAATACTGGGCCAATATTCATCGTCCGCGGTGTTGACGGACGGACCTGCTGAAACCGGTTTAAAATCAACGGGATTTTCCATGGCATGGATGGAAAAATCACAGCGGGCAATGCCATCTTTGGCTCTTTCAATGTGTTTTTCGTTTTTGTTGCCGGGTAGCGCAAGATATTGTGTATAATGGTCCAGGGATTCTCTGTACTGTGCCTGACCGTATTCCAGCCGGGCCAGTTGTAAAAGAGCCAAAGGGTAAAAATCAGGATCGACCGAAACGGCCTTACGGTATGCAGCAACCGCAAGGCTTGTCTGCTTCCAGTCCTCATAAACCTGTGCCAGGATCAGCCAGGCCCTGACAAAGGCTGAATCCTCCGTGACCGCATTGGTTAAATATTCAGCTGCCCGGGCATATTCATTCATCGAATACTGCTGCAGTCCGCGGTTATAATATTCAATAGCCTTTTTCGATTTGGATGCAGGTTCCTGACCCGGCAGGTTCAATGCCAGGAACATTCCGATGCCCAGTGTAATGATGCTCCTTTTCATAATCCTTTCCGCTTGACTTCCGTGCCGGCAGGTAATCCTTATCCGTCAACGGGAATTCCGGATAAATTTTCCGGAATAGATTCGGCCCTCGTCCTCCAAAAGTACAATATAGGAACCTGATCGATAGCCAGTCAGGTCGAGGGAATAGGGAAAGCTGTCGGTCTGTCCCTTAAACAATGTCTTTCCGGCCGAATCCACCACAAAGATTTTTATTTCCCTGTTGCTGTCAGGATAAAAAATGCTGATTCTGTTGTCAGCCGGATTGGGCGCCAGATAAAGTTTAGTGTTGGCAGGATATTTCGTAATGTCGTTGACGCCGTTTACGGTGAGCAATAAATATTTTTCAGGATCGACCCTGATGTTTTCTATTTTACCCGGCAGATACATCTTCCATTCATCATAATTGGCCTGATGCCTTCTGTATAGTATCGTATCGCCTTTAAAGAAGGTAATTTTATAACCGGTAAGCAGCTCAAATACCGGAGTTACCGTGGTGGAGGAAGTAAGGAAAGCGTAGAGGTGCAGGGTATCCTGCTCGTGTTTCCAGTTTACGGTAATGGAAGGATACCCTTCTCCGTAATACCACTGGTTAAAAAAAACAGTAAAATCCCTGCCCGACCTTTCCTCCAAAACTTTCTTAAAATCCTCGCCGGTTGCGACATCATTTTTATGCCGGTCAAGGTAATCCCTCAGGATAGAATAAAAGAGGGAATCGTTTTGCAGTTCACCGCGGATCATATGAATTATGGCTGCTCCCTTCTTATAGGACAGACGGTAATCGAAAATGCGTTCCTCATTGGTCGAAAAAGCCTCGGGTACGTATACACTGCCGCCGGTCTCCGATTTCACAAAGGTACGGGCATCTGCCATCCACAGGTCAGCATCGGTTTGCGATTGAAGATACTGACAGGCTATATATTCGGCATAACTGGCAAAACCCTCATTGATCCAGATGTCCTGCCAGCTTCCGCAGGTCACATAGTCTCCGAACCATTGGTGTGCAAGTTCGTGCGCCACGAGCAGAAAACTAAAGTTGGCCAGGGTCGTCATGGTCTGATGTTCCATACCTCCACCCAGCGGTGCCACGCAGTGTCCGTATTTCTCGGAAACAAAAGGATAGATTCCGAACAAATCGGAATACAGGGTAATCATGCCGTGGATCTTGTCGATATCGCTTTTATTTTCTTCCAGGTAAGGCAGTGTGTCGTATATATAATTCTGCACCAGCAGCGAATCATCGCGGCCGGGGAGTTTCACGTAAAAACTGTAATCATAATAATCTGCGACGGCAAAGGAAATAAGGTAATACGCTATGGGATAACGGGTTTTCCATTCATACCGGATCTTGTTGCCGGGAAGGTCCACGGTATTTTCGAGCCGGCCATTTGATCCGGCTTTTAAGGAACGGTCGGTGGTTAAGAAAATATAGGCTGAATCGGCTTTATCCGCCAATACCTGTTTGCAGGGAAACCAGTTAAGGGCAGCAAAGGATTCCGACAACGTCCAGGTAATCCGTTTATTCCACACATCCTGCCGGGTATTGTACACACCGGAAATCCATTGATCCTGCACGCCCAGTCCTTTGTAGAATACGGTCACCAGTATCTTTTGCTGAGCCCCGATCTCCTTTGCCGGAGCAACGATCAGTTGATTACCTTCATGTGTGAATCCGGCAATCCTTCCGTCGAGCATCACGGAATCAACAGTCAGATCAGACAACAGATCAAAAACCAGTTCCTCTACCGGGATATCAAGAACCTGAATGAGGATGGAGGCGGATCCTGCCAGATAGGTTGAAGCATCCGTGACTTCCAGGTCAATTTTGTAGAATTTCACATCATACCGGTCCATCCGCGGATCATTTTCATTTCCGATCCTATGCGCATTTTGCACACCGGAGGCCGATGCGGCCGGAATGGACCATCCTCCGGAAAAAATCAACCTAAATGCAACAACGAATATAAAAATGAAAGGCATATTAATCCGCGGTTTTCTGGTACATAATTTCAGCGTTTCCTCTTACCTGACCTCAAATTTAAAGGCAGTGGCCTGCCGGTAAATTTCACCGGGATTAAGGACGGTGGAGGGGAACTGTGGCAATCTGGGTGAATTCGGAAAATGTTGTGTTTCAAAGCAAAAAGAATAATACTGAATATGTTTATTCCCGCTTTTCCCGGTAACCGTGCCGTCAAAATGGGTAGAGGTATACAACTGGAGCCCCGGCTGGTCGGTAAATACTTTCATTACACGGCCGCTTTCGGGTTCGTACATTTCAGCGGCCAGTGCCATCTCACCCGGTTTCTTATCAAGGACGTAATTCAGGTCATACCCTCCGGTACGTTTGATCCGGGCACCGATCTTAATGGGTTCCGTAAAATCGAGATCGGTTCCTTTAACAGGAAGGATACGGCCTGTCGCAATGAGGGCCGGATCCACTTCCGTATAGTGCGAGGCATAAAGTTTCAATACATGATCGAGGACATTGGTCTTGCCTCCATTCAAATTATAATATCCGTGATGGGTCAGGTTTATATGGGTAGGTTCATCGGTGGTTGCCTTGTAGAGCATTTTTATCTCATTTTGATCGGTAAGAAGCATCTTCACCTCGATGAACAGGTTACCGGGATAGCCCTCCTCCATGTGACGGCTCAGATAGGTAAGTTTTACACCCGTTTCGTCAGCGGTGTCAAGGGGTTCAGCATCCCATAAAACCGTATGAAAACCATGGGGACCCCCGTGCAAATGGTTCCTACCTTCGTTGGCTGCAAGGGTGTATAATTTGCCGTTGAGCTCAAACTGTGAATTCCCGATCCGGTTTCCAAACCTGCCGATCAGGGCGTTGATATAAGAAGTGTCTTTCAGAAATCCCGAAAGGTCATCAAAGCCGATAATTACATCTTCCAACTTACCGTTTCTGTCCGGTGCAAGGATTGAGGTGATAATTCCACCGTAATTTATAATTTCGAAGGAGAAATTATGGTCATTGGAAAGTTTATAAAGCTGCACCTGTCTGCCATCAGGCAGTTTTCCATAAGGTTTTGTTGAAATTTTCATGTCGTGTGGAATTGATTCAGGAAGTAAAAGTAAGAAAAAATATGTTGGGATTTGCGGTGCTCATCCGCTGCATCGCAATAAATCGAAAAGAAAGGTAACGCTCCTGAAAACTGAGTCCAATCCCGATGCGCTGCGCTCTCGGGATCAGTTCGGCTTGCAGTTTTCAATTCGCCGGGGGCTCCTGAAAACTGAGCCTCACTGAAAAACCAAAGCCCCGGATACTTGATAGCACCCGGGGCATCCCACACCTAAAACTAATTAAACCCTATCAAACCAAAATCTTTAAAGAATCAAATGGCAGAATCTCTCATCCTAACGAATACCCATAATTAAAACGCTGAAAACGGAATGCATTGGTTTCGTTTTCTATAGATATAAACGTTGAAAAACAGGGAAAGTTCCCGAAATTCAGGTGATCTTCCTTACCGGGACCGGTGATGTGAATCATTGCTTAATTTGTTGATAATCTTTTTATTAAACTTCAAATCTTCAAATCATTAATTCATCAAATCATCCAATCATCAAATATTATCTCAGCATCACCTGCCCCCCGGTAACCGGTATGGCCTGCCCTGTTTCATACTGCTGGTCAATGGCATAATACAGGGCCTTCATTACATCCTCTGTCGTACACCCCCGTCCTGCCGGTATCTGTGCCTCATAGTGTTTTTTGATATCGTCGGTGGTTTTTGCCCCGGGCACCTTGCCCGCTTTCAGGTACTGCACGAATAGACCATTTACCGGATCGGACCAGAGGGGTCCGTCAAAGAAATTTCCGGGACATAGGGCATTGACTTTGATCCGGCTGGGCATCAGTTCCATGGCGAAGGACTGGGTGAGACCAATCCCTCCGAATTTGCTGCCCGCATAGGTAAAATTCCGGTTGCTGCCTTTCAGTCCCGATTTTGAATTGATCTGGATGATATCGGTAAAGTAAGAATCATGGTACCTGGCCTGGGTCTTAAGTATCGCCGAGGCATACTTGACGCACAGGAAATATCCGTTGTAATTGATCCGGGTCATCCGCTCAAAAGTCTTCGCATCCATCTCGTCCAGATCGCCGGCGCACAAAATGCCGGCATTGCTCACCAGCACATCCAGCCCGCCAAACTCCGCAACGGTTGCAGCCATCAGGTGCTGAACCGAGCCTGCATCCGACACATCCGTTTTGATAAACAATGCCCTGTTTTTCCTTCCTTTGCTGTTTAACTCATTGGCCAATGCCTGTCCCTTTTTCACATTGATATCGGCAATGACCACATTCGCGTTGTTTTCCATCAGGTTTCGGCAAATACCCTCACCAAATCCCTGTGCGGCACCGGTAATTATGATGATCTTGTGATCCACCCGGTTGCCTTTCACGGTCCCTGCCGATAACTGTTTCCGGTAGTTCTCCACTTCCCAGGTTTCAATAAAACGGATATCTTTTTTGGAAAGAAACCTTGGTCCGCCATAATGCTGACTGTAATACCTGATCTTCATCTGATCTTCAAAGATGTCAAGGGCAATACCGGCCGATGTCCAGTTATCCTCAACGGCAATCAGGCCAAGACCCTTTACCAGCAAGATCACGGGCATAAAGCCCTTCTCCTTCAGATAATCCCTGAGCTTTTTCTGAATGGCTGAAACAATCGATTCCGGTGATCCGGTTTCTTCCACATACAGGTATTTCGATTTGGCGTACACAATATGATCGGGAGCAAAAGGAAACTGAATTTCTTCAAACGCCTTGCGGCTTGCGTAATAATTTGCTATCAGCTTATTGTGCCGTATGCGGATCACTTTTGATCCGGTTTCCGTAAACAACATCCGCACCGCAGGTAAGACATCCATTATTTTTTCCGATAGCGGAAGGTCACCTGCCGGCAGGATCCTTTTGTTAGCTGCTTTCAGGACTTTCTCAATATGTTCATACGACTTTCTGATCTCCCCGATGGAATTGCCGCTTACAAATACTCCGTGGTTCTCAAGAAACACGATCCGGGGATCTTTTCCGTAC
>JAGDMB010000160.1 GCA_017860375.1 Bacteroidota bacterium
ATCAGGAGGAGAAATCCGGAAACAGGTTTAAACCAAAAGCTTTCTGCCTCATCATGACAGACAGGTGCCAGATTGAAATTTTTCAGCTGCATGCGGGCATCAATATAATGAACTGAATTTTAATATAATACAAAATAAGTAAAAAAAAAGAGAAAAAAAGCAATCCGACAGGGTAACGTTTTGGTTTTTCAATGGACTATATAATATAAAAGCGTACAATTAATCAAGATTAGGCAACAGGAGAAATTTAACTTAAAGAATAATGACATGGAAGCAAAATCGATGATCCGCATGCAGAAGGTTACTTTGGCTGATGTTATGAATTGTGTTGAAGTTCTTAGCAGGAAGCAGCTTAAGCAGATTAAAGGGGGTGACAATGATCCCGACGGACCGATTAAGAAATAGTGGTCAGGACGAGTTGATTTTTCATATTTCACACGCGTTTTTTCATTTAATGGGTGCTCTTAATCCTGGGTATATAAGCTGATTTTTTAACCCTGGCGACAGGGATTCAGTCCAGTATGATCTGAAGAAACGTATCGTTGGTGGCAGGGTGCAGGAATATATTCATACCTGTGACGGATAATATATAGGTCATATATGTGTTGAACCGTGCGATTGCATGGTAACAATCGCATGATCAATTCAATGGATGTGTAATTCATCGTAATGAATTTTGTATAATTAACTTTTTACTAACTGAGGAAATCCCCCTAAAATTAAAATAAGATGAAAAACGAACTGGATTATTCCTTTTATATCGAGCGCTATCTCGACGGAGAAATGTCAAAGGAAGAGAAGCTTTGGTTTACACGTGAGCTGAAAGGTGATCCTTCTCTAAAAAAGGAACTGGAACTGCGAAAAAAACTGAATGAAGCCGTCAGGGAAACCGATGTGATTGATTTCAGAAAGCAGCTTCAGGGTGTCTTTGAAAAATCGCATGTGGAAACATTGAGCAGAAGCCGGATTTTTCCTTTGAGCAGAAGGATAGCCGTTGGGTTATCGGCGCTTGCGATCGCTGTCTCAGGAGGCCTGCTGATCCTGCTTTCAAATCACCCTATGGAAAACAGGGAAATCTATGAAGCCTATTTCAAACCTGCTGAACCCGGACTGACGTATCGGTCTGAAGAAAACGCAACGGATATTGAATTACGAAGCGCCATGCTGTTTTATGAAAAAGGGGAATATGAGCAGGCCCTGCGTGGTTTTGAAAGCGTCTTGCGGTCAGACAGCACGCGAATCGGACTTAATTTGTACTCAGGCATATCGCAGATGGAAATAAAACGATACAGCGATGCCAATACCTCGTTTCATGCAATTATTGATAACAATTATATTCTTTATATTGAGCAGGCGGAATGGTATCTGGCATTTTGTTACCTGATGACAGACAACCGGAAAAAAGCCGAAGAACAATTTGAAATGATCGCGGACCGGGAAGGGTATTATCAGCATCAGGCGCGTAAGATCCTGAAAAAAATTGACTGATCACCAATACGGATATTGCTCAGAATACGCGCATGATTCTTAAAAAATTCATAGGATGGATTCTCCGTTGGATCAACCTTCAAAAGGCGGGGATTGTGACCTCAAAAAAGGGAAACATACCCTATGCCGAATTGGAGAAAAAAATTAAAGACCTTGAAAAACTGATCCAGCATATGTCCACTGAAAATGAAGAGATCAAAACGGCTTTCTTCCGAAATATTTATCACGAGATCCGGACTCCTATGAATTCTATTCTTGGATTTTCATCGTTGCTTCATAATGAAAATCTGACGGCCGAGAAGCGCAATATATATACCGATCAGGTATGGAAAAGCAGTGTTGTGTTTCTCCAGTTTATTGATGACCTGGTGGAAGCGTCCATGCTCGAAACGCAGAAGACGGTTCTTGATCCTGTCTGGTTCCCGGTGAATGAAATGCTGATCGAACTCTATCAGGCATGCAACCGGCATCGCCATATCATGGACAGAAATAGTGTGGCCCTTTTGCTCAATAAGGTCAATTTTTCGGAAAATATTCATGCGGAAGCCGATCGCAAGCGTTTACTCCAGATGCTTGAATATATTGTAACCGATTGCATGGCGGGAATGGAGAAAGGAATCATAGAACTGGGTTACAAACCTGTATTGAACGGCGGTCTTTGTTTTACCATCACAACCAGCGCCCATAAACGGAAAGATGAAACGGCAGAAAACGAAGTCAAACGGGTAGGGATCCCCAGCGGAAAATATGGATCGCATTTGCGCAAACGCATTGCCGACCAGCTGATCTTTTTGTTCGGAGGAGAAATTACTTCCGAAGCGGAAAAATCGGGCAGAAATACGATGAGAATTGTCATAAGCCCGGTTAGTTTAAGCCACAATGAATTAGTAACAAAAACCAACCCCAATGATAAAAAAATAGCCATTTAGGACAATTAACCCCGTCGTTAGGCTCAAAAGTGCCGTTACCGGTAATCGTGTTATTTGGAACTGTCGTTATGTTCAAGTCGTCGTTACCTCAAACCCAGTTAGGCGTAAGAAAATGTTAGGTGCAATGTGCAATACGGTACGTACAATTTCGTACCATCATATGATGCAGCGCGCGTTAATCTCTCATTCCGCGCGCTGTTTTTTTTTATATATTGCATTATCGTTTATCCTTTGATATTTATGCTCCGATGAAAACATCCCGAAGACAATTTATCGTGAACACAGCCCTTGCCGCAACAGGTTTCGGGTTGAGTTCACCAGGCTCTTTGCTGCGGCCATCCGGTGTCCAAAAAACTGCAGCCGGCGATAAAATATTGATCGGACTGATAGGCTGCAATGGAATGGGATTTTCTGACCTGAAGTCCTTTCTTCAGAATCCCGGCGTGGAATGTTGTGCCATGTGCGATATTGACCAGAACATACTTACCAGGCGGCTGGCAGATCTGTCTGACCTTACCGGAAAGAAACCCAGGATATATGAAGATTACAGGGAATTGCTTGAAAACAAAGATATTGACGCAGTGATTATCGCCACTCCTGACCATTGGCATTGCCTGCAAACCGTTCATGCACTTGAAGCAGGCAAGGACGTATATGTGGAAAAGCCGCTTGCTAATTCGATCGGGGAATGCAATATCATGGTGAAAGCAGCCCGAAAATATAACCGTATCATACAGGTCGGCCAGTGGCAGCGTAGCGATCCGCACTGGCAGGATGCAGTCAGTTTTGTCCATTCCGGCAAACTGGGCCGGGTGCGGATGGTCAAGGCATGGTCCTATGTCGGCTGGAAAGGAGCGTTGCCGGTCCTGCAGGATGAACCGGTCCCGCAGGGTGTGAATTATGATATGTGGCTCGGACCTGCACCAGGAAGACCTTTTAATCGCAACCGCTTTCATTTTACTTTCCGTTGGTTCTGGGATTATGCAGGCGGTCTTATGACCGACTGGGGAGTTCATTTGCTCGATTATGCCCTGGCAGGAATGATAGAGGAAAGTCCACGGTCCGTCATTTCTTCCGGCGGCAAGTATGCCTTCCCGGATGATCCGATGGAAACACCTGATACCCAGCAGGCAATCTATGAATTCGACGGATTCAGCCTGATGTGGGAACATACCATCGGCATATACGGTGGTAACTATGGCAGGGATCACGGAGTAGCCTATATTGGCGAAAACGGAACCCTGGTGGTAGATCGCAAAGGCTGGGAAATTATCCCGGAAATAAAAAATGGAATTCCCCTTATGGAGGCAATCCCTATGCAAAAAGGTGAAGGCAGGGGACTTGATCTGCATGTCCGGAATTTCCTCGATTGTATGAAGACAAAGGAAAATCCAAATGCACCGCTGGAAACAGGTGCACATATTGCACGTGTTGCTCACCTTGGAAATATGGCTTTCCGCACGGGGAGAAAATTATTCTGGGATCCCTCAGCGCATGGAGTGGTAAACGATAAAGAAGCTGCCAGGCTTTCACTGCCAACATACAGGGAACCCTGGAAATTGCCGGAATACTAAGCCTGATCCTGCAGGATCCTGGCTAAAGCTCAATGAACTCCAGTTTGTTACCCTGAAGGATCCGCCGGTAATAGCAAGTGGTGTATGGCCGACCGGATGGATTGCGTGCATGGCATGCCCCGTCACCAAGCGGGGTGACCATATAAATCAGAGCGTTCTGCTCGCAATTCACCCGAATCTCTTCCACTTTTAACCAGTCACCGGAGGTAAGACCTTTCTTCCAGAGTTCCCTGCGGCTTCTGCTATAAAATGTTGCAAAGCCACTGCTGATGGTCTCTTCAAGCGCCTCTTTGCTGGCATAGGCCAGGATCAATACTTCCTTCGTTTGCTTATCCTGCGCAATAACCGGTATAAGCTGTTTCCCATCCGCTCCGAAATCCAACAAAAGATCCGTTGTATATTCTTTTGCCATAATTGGGTGAATTAAATGGTTACGGCCGGAGAGTCTGATAATGAAACAAGGAGTTACACAGGGAGACCCTGTCCGGCGCCTTCAATATGCTAAAAACTTCCTAATTTAATCGTGAAGTTGATCACAACTCCTGAAAGATCCTTATTGCTCAGGCGTTGAATATGTGAATTGATGACGAAACGGTAACCGACTCCCGCCCCGATATGAATGACCCTTGAAAGATTAAGCTCCAGATTAATTTTTGGTTCGGCAAACAGGAAGTCACCTGCTTCCAGAATAGTAATATAAGGCTGTTTCTCATACACGAAGTCACCCCCTATACCGAGCAGTGTCGGGAAAGAAACCTGCAACGGAATGCCTGTGGGCACAATGAAATCGAAATAAAAGCCTCCGTATACCATAGCATTCCTCAGATAATCATTATCACTTACGCTGCCGGTTCCCTCAAATCCGTTATCGGAAATAATACCATCCGCTCCCAGTCCAAAAACGTATGTATGATTGATACAGTAACCCATACGCATTCCCGCAAAGGTTTCCCAGTCACCGTTGACTTTGGTGTACTTGAGTTCGGGAGCCATGAAAAAGGAACGGTCAATCTCTTTTTGGGAATTTATCAGTGAAACGGGTTCACGCTGAGAAAAAGCTGCAGGGCAAAACAGCAGGAAAAACCCGATCAGGGCCTGTATTTTTTGCATCATGGTCGGTAGTACAAGGGTGTCGTTCCTGCAAATATAAGAATCCTGAAGCGTTCGTACCGAAATAATTGCTATTTATATTTTTTCGGGAGGTTGTTCCCGTGCACAGCCGAATTATATTTCCCGGGAAAAGGTGAGATTAATTGAAAGGGTTTTTATACTTTTCCGTCATTATTTAATCCAGCGATCATGTTTGATTCCATCCGCAATAAAGTGATAACGGCAGGCCGGCTAAAGGAGATCCGCCAAAACAGCCAAAATAAAAAAATTGTATTTTGTTCTGGCTGTTATGATATATTGCAGTCAGGTCATGCGGTTTTTTTCAGCCAGTGCCGGCAGTTTGGCGATATTCTCGTGGTGGGTGTCGGACGCGATGAGATCATTTCCCGCCTGAAGGGACCCGGAAGACCTGTAAATCCTGAAAACAACCGGTTGTACCTTGTGGCTTCCCTGCAGGATGTGGATTATGCAGTTCTGAATGACAGCCAGCTGTCTGCCGGTAAAATTGACTTTCAGGAAGTCATGCAGGAGCTTCATCCGGATGTGTTTGTGTTGAACAGCGACGATACAGGAATTGAAGAAAAAAAGGAATTATGCGACAGGCTGGGAACCAAAATGGAGTTCGTACAACGGATCGTGCCGCCGGAACTTGAACTTACCTCCACAACACGGATTATTGATAAGATCAACTTTGCCTACCGGGCACCGCTGCGGATAGATTTTGCCGGAGGCTGGACGGATGTGCCTTTTATCATGGGCAGCAACCTTGGTTATGTGTCCAACATTACGATCAGTCCCCTTATTGAATTAAAAAACGGCAAATTCAACTTCTCGGGTTACCCGAGGGGCAGCGGATTAAGTACATCCACAGCCGTTAAACTGCTGGAAATGATCAGCTCAAAAGCCTATAATTCCGATTCCAAAACGCTGGCCCATATCGGTGAGGATCTTTTTAACCTCGAAAACACGGAACTGAACTGGGCTATTGGCCGACAGGATCAGTATTCCATCGTGTACGGAGGATTCAACTGTTTTGAATTCGGGCAGACCTCCCAGTCGGCGGTAGAGCAAGTGTACCAGAACCATAAAACCCCTGCCGGGCAGGACGCACTCGGCAAATTGTCCTCCTATGGCAGGGAATTCGCTTTGTCCATGCAGAAGAAGGATTTTATCAGGTGTGCTGAAATAATGGAACTGAACTTTAAAGCCCAGATGCAACTGGCCTCCGCCTCCACCAATGAATACCTTGACACGATGTATGCCGTTGCACAAAAAAATGGCCTGGTAGGCGGAAAGATCGCAGGTGCCGGAGGCGGGGGAGCCTTTATCCTGTATTGCGAAGACACAGAACGCCTAAAAATTGCCATGAAAAAAGAGTTTGTGGATTGTTTCGAAATTGATTTCGATTTTCATTACAAAGACATAAAGCGATTGAATAAGGTGTAGGTTGGGGCGGAGAAAAGAACCAAGAACCAAGAACCAAGAATCAAGAACCAAGAACCAAGAATCAAGAATATAGAATAAAGACTAGAGAATAGAGAATCAAGAGTCGGGTGGCAGAAACCAGGACTGAAAAATAAAAGAGCAAAAACCTGAAGCCGCTGCCTTTTTGATGGATTGGAAAACAATAACCTGAAGCCGCTGCCTTAATGATGGATTAAAAACAAAACGGTGCAAATTTGTTATCTTTATACGGTCAATGTAAACGAGAAAATATGAAAAAAAAGTCTATTACTTCCTTACTAATCCTTGCTGTTATGATCGGATTCGGTTCATGTACGTCAATTCCCAAAGGGGCTGTCGCAGTAAAACCCTTTGATATAGAGAAATACCTTGGTAAATGGTACGAGATCGCACGGATGGATTTTCGGTTTGAACGCGACCTGAATAATGTAACGGCGAACTATTCACGGAATGAAGACGGCACCATTAAAGTGGACAACCAGGGTTACAATTATGTAACAAAGGAATGGAAACAGGCTATCGGTAAGGCAAAACCAGCCGGACAACCCGATGAAGCCAGGTTGAAAGTATCGTTCTTCGGACCTTTTTATTCAGCCTATAATGTCATTGCACTGGACAGTGAATATAAATATGCCCTGGTAGCCGGAAAAAACCTGAAATACCTCTGGATACTATCGCGCGAGACCACTGTTCCGGAATCCATTAAAAACAGCTATTTAAAAATTGCTCAGGATCTGGGATTTGATATTGCTGCCCTCATCTGGGTGGAACACGATAAAAAATAAAGCCGGCACCTGTTCTGCATTGTCCGGTGTGTCTTTTCCCTGAATTCAGGAGTCACCAGATTTTTTCAAAACTCTCTTTGGATATTTCTTTGTTTATGTCGATGAAATAGCTTTTGTATTTTTTCGACAGCATCAAAGGATCTTTGCGGAAAAGTTTGGAAAGAAGGGATAACGGAAACAGAAAAAGGAAAAAGGCGAGGATCAGCAAAAGGTTGGGAATGATATAGCCCAGCAAATTCGCCAGTTTCATCCAGGCCCATTCGATTTTCCTGCTTAAAAAAGGAGAGGCAATGCCAATGACCCCAACCGTAAACGATACAATGACGGTCCATTTCCATGAGAATATAAGGTAAAGAAACAGAAATCCCATGGAGATGATCAGCACGGTCGATTTTGATTTATCGTTTTTCATACCTTCCTACTTTGTTAATCGGGCTTAAATTTTTCCATCCACTTTTCCCTGTTTTCCCAGTCAGGCTGATCGGTCTTTTTCAGCAGAAAATCATTCACTGCCAGGTAATCCATTTCAGTACGCATAAAACATCTGTAAGCATCCTCCGGTGTACATACCATGGGTTCACCCCTGACATTGAAGCTGGTATTGACGACCACACCGAATCCGTTCCTGGCTTTAAAGGTATTTATAAGCTGCCAGAACCGCGGATTGGTTTCCTTATGCACCGTTTGCAC
>JAGDMB010000161.1 GCA_017860375.1 Bacteroidota bacterium
CGGGGTGATTTTGCGGGATTTATCTGTCGCTTTTATGATAGAAAGGGGTTCCGAACTGTTCCTTAACGATGAATTCATAAAGGGCACGGAGGAGGGCGTGGCGGATCTGTTTTACTGATACCCTGCTTTGACATAAAGGATTTATATGGTTCGGGGAAGAAATTGTGTTTACTGTATTCAGGGCGCTATCATACCAATCTATTTGGGATATGCAAAAATTCAAACCCTGTCGGGTGCTATTATTCATTAGTGCCATCACTCTTGTTTCTGTTGCAAGATGCGAAAGAGAGAATGAGGACCAGCAAATTGTTCCGTTTATCCGTTATTCCTTTTTTGTTGCCGGGCATGTTTATGGTAAACCTGGTGTGGATAATATCGGCTTTCATCCGCCTTTCAGACAGAAATTTGACCTTATCAAAAACGATTCTTCCATAAAATTTGGTGTTTTGACCGGCGATATCGTCAGTTCCGGGACCACCACCAATTGGGATGAGATCGACCGGGATGTGGAAGAATTAGGGATAGAGGTTCACTTTACCGTGGGAAATCATGATATGTCAGACCGGAAGCTTTTTGAAACCCGTTATGGAAGGACCTTTTACAGCTATTCATACAATAAGGACCTGTTTATCGTTCTGGATCCCAACCTTGATGGCTGGAACATAAGCCATGAACAATTACAGTTTCTAAAGGATGAACTGAAACAAAAATCGGCAGATGCGGATCACGTTTTTGTTCTTTTTCACCAGGTTCTGTGGTGGGCGGAGGATAATATCTTTAAAAATGTCGACATCAATTCCCTCGATGGTCGGGCAGATACTATAAACTACTGGGACGAGGTGGAACCATTGTTTCATTCATTGCCTCTGCCTGTATTCCTTTTTGCGGGCGATGTGGGTGCTTTTGCCACAGGAGATGAGTTTATGTATTATCGTTATGATAACATTACGCTTATCACCAGTGGTATGGGAGGTGAGGTAAGGGATAATTTTGTGATTGTAGATGTCTACAGCGACAAAACAATATCTTTCCGGCTCATTGCCCTAAACGGGAGTGACATCAATGCGCTGGGGAAACTCGAGGATTACAGGCTTGAGGAAAAAAAATAAATAAGGCAAGATGTTACAATCCAAATTTTTAACAATAGCTTCATTTTCTATTCAGAATAATCATTTCTTGTTATAGCTAAATCGTATCATCTTATTTAGAATTATTCTAAATTATTTATTGTTATTATTTTAACGATAAAAATCTCAAACAATTTCTGTACATTTGCGTTATTATATCCTAGTAATATTATAGGATAAATAGTATAAAATGAAACTTATGTTTTTAAGGATTATCATTCTCCTGGTATTGTTGACGAACGGTATTGTCAGCGCAATATCACAGCAATCGGTGAGATTTCTTCCAACGGATAGCCGGATTATTATAACCGGAACCTCCAACCTGCATGATTGGGAAGAAAAGGTTGAACAGTTCGATGTTGCACTGGTTATGAAATTCGAAAAAAACGAGATCCTTGGTATAGATCATGTTCATTTTAGCTGCAAATCGGGATCCATCTCCAGTGATAATTCCATAATGACCAATAAAACAATGGATGCCCTCCAAACGGACAAATATCCGGAAATCGTGTTCACCATGGCATCCATCGATAAACTAACATCCGCAAACGGAAAATTCTCCGGTGTCTTAACCGGCGACCTGACTTTGGCCGGAGTGACAAAACGCATCAGTATTGCCTTTACGGGTCACCATGAAAATAACCGGATTAAAATTACCGCAACAAAGGATATCAACATTAATGATTTTAAGATCAAACCACCGACAGCCATGATGGGAGCCTTGAAAACAGGAGAAAACGTATTAATATCCTTTCAGCTTCAATTCAGTGTGAGTTAACCGACGGATTAAAATCTTATACATATCACATGCACATTTTGTACAAATAATTTAACTATTTAATTTATGAATAAAGCAATTACATTAATGGCTTTTGCCTTGTTTGTTACCCTGACAGCCTTCAGTCAGTTTGAGCCTCCGCAGGACAATGGGGAAGGGTTTGAAAAAGTTAAAGTACATGTGGGAGGAGATTTTGCCATACAGTATCAGATACTCAAACATGAAGCGGATACTCAGCTGATTCCCTTGGGCACAGGCTTTAATTTACCAACGGCTAATTTCAGTCTGAATGTTGACCTGGCAAAAGGTATTCGTGTTAACCTGGAAACCTACCTTTCCGCAAGGCATCACAATGAAGCCTGGGTAAAAGGAGGATATATCCTGATTGATGAATTGCCTTTTATCAAATCACCGGGTTTGGATAAGGTCATGGATTACCTGACCCTGAAAGTCGGTGATATGGAGCTTGATTATGGAGATGCGCATTACAGAAGATCGGATAACGGACATGTTACCACAAATCCTTTCGTGGGGAATTATACCATGGAGGCATTTACCACCGCTCCTGCACTTGAATTAATGTTCAGAAACAAGGGTATACTGGTAATGGCCGGATTAACATCGGGTATCCTCAAGCAGGACCTTGTTACTTTTAATTCAAAAGACTCTTCCTATACACCCTATAATACTGCGGAAGAACTCGCTTTTTACTGGAAAGCCGGCTATGATAAGAAGTTCAGCGATGATTTTCGGTTACGGGCTACCCTTTCGGGATATCACAATCCGAAAAATCATGCCGGTTCATTGTATAATGGGGACCGGGCCGGATCAAGATATTATCTCGTGATGAAGCTGGAAACAGATCAGGCATCGGACGTGGATATAAAAAGCAATCATACAACCGGTAATTTCGGTCCCGGTAGCCTGAAAAAGACAAACTCCCTTATGTTCAACCTTTTTACGCAGTATAAAGGGCTTGAATTCTTCGGGACCTATGAAACCATGAGTGGCGTTAACACAGCAAGCAAGGACACCAAGTTCACACAATTGGCTGCAGAAGGTTTATATCGGTTCGGAAAACAAAAACAGTTTTATGGTGGCTTGAGGTATAACCTGGTGAACGATAAAGAAAACGATATATCAACCAACAGACTTCAGGTTGGAGCCGGCTGGTTTATAATCCCTGCCATTGTTTTTAAAGTGGAATATGTAAATCAGAATTATATTGATTCGCCTCTTTACGGGGAAGGAGCAGGTTTTCATGGTGTTATGATCGAAGCCGCCGTTTCTTTCTAACCGATCCGGCATGAAAAAGAAAAGCAGAAAAATGAAGATCAACCAAATAATCCATGCGAGTCATCCGCTTCGTTTGGCATGGTTATGCACTTTTTTGCTTTTCTCAACACAAATTTTCACACAGACGAGGAATCCGGTTTCGTATTCCAATATGTGCAATAGTTTTATCCGCATCAATGGCGGGTCCAATATCAGCACGTTCAGTTTCACCTACCGTACTTCATCCCTGTCGGATGCAGGACAGATTCTTGAAATGAAGGATACAGGATTTCTTTCCGTTACGGTTCCCGTCAGGGATTTCGAGGCCAGTAATCCACTTATGTACGATGACTTCCTTACTTTGATCAAAGCCCGCGAATTTCCCGTTTTGAAGATCATCCTATCAAAGGAACAGCTTGAAAGGTCATTCAAGGACGAAAGGACTTTCTGTCCGGATATTGAAATTATGCTGGCCGGTATCAAAAGAATATATAAAATTGACTGTAATTTATACGATTGCGGAAATAACCTTTTTATCCGGGGATTAAAAAAGATAAAACTTTCGGATTTCAGTATTCAGCCGCCTGTGAAACTGAACGGTTTAGTAAAGGTTAAGGATGAAATTGAGGTTAATTTTGGACTAATCATTACCTTTGCCGGTGAAAACCAAACAATAGCCTCACGTTGAAGATCAGCACAAGAACCCGATACGGTATCCGTACCATGCTGGAAATTGCCACAGGCACCGACAACGGTATCTTTCAAAAGGATATTGCGCGAAACCAGGATATCTCCAACAAATACCTTGATCATATTATTCATGCCTTAAAGGCATCCCGGCTCATCAGCAATGTAAAAGGGAAAAAGAGCGGGTACAGGCTTACACGGAAACCTTCAGAAATTTCTTTATTTGATATTCACAACGCATTTGAACCCGGTATTTGCATCATTGATTGCCTGTCGGGAAACTTTGAATGCACACGGCAAAAAGATTGCCAGGCGGTTGGATTCTGGAAAAATCTCAATGATCAGATTGTGCATTATTTTAAATCGGTGACCATTGATGACCTGATCAAGGAAAAGATAAAACTTTGAATAGCAAGTCCCGGGTCAGCCCGGAAACCGCCATCCTTTCCCTGAAGAAGGCATCTACCTTGTGCGCGGATCCCGCGTCTTAAATCGTCCCTTGTCCCTCTCAACTTGTCCCTTGTCTCTCTTAACTTATCCCTTGTGGCCTTGTCCCTCTTAACTGTCCCTTGTCTCTTGTCCCTTTTCATTATTCCCTACCCCGCCCAGTTCTCCCTGTCAAGGCTCCGGTACTGGATCGCTTCGGCCACATGCGCAGGCTGTATGTTTTCGCTCGCTTCGAGATCGGCAATCGTGCGGGAAACTTTAAGGATGCGGTCATAGGCCCGGGCAGATAATCCCAGTTTTGCCATGGCATTTCTCAGCAGGCTGTACCCCGCGTCATTCAGTATACTGTATTCCCTCAGCAACAAGGGCGTCATCATGGCATTGCAATGAATACCGGGGTGCTGGGCGAATCTCTTTTGCTGCACAATACGTGCCTTCAGAACCCGGTACCGGATGGTTTCACTGTTTTCGGCAGGCCGTTGCTCCGACAGTTTTTCAAAGGGCACCGGCACTACCTCAATGTGTATATCGATGCGGTCGAGCAGCGGACCGGATATCCGGTTGAGGTATTTCTGCACGGCTCCCGGCATGCAGACGCATTCCTTTTCGGGATGGTTGTAAAAGCCGCAGGGGCAAGGATTCATGCTTGCAATAAGCATAAAACTCGATGGATATTCTATTGAAAAGCGTGAACGTGAAATAATGATCTTCCGGTCTTCCAGTGGCTGGCGCATCACTTCGAGCACAGTTCTTTTGAATTCGGGCAGTTCATCGAGGAACAACACGCCGTTATGGGCAAGGGAAATTTCCCCGGGCTGGGGAAATGAGCCCCCGCCGACCAGGGCTACGTTTGAAATGGTATGGTGGGGTGAGCGGAACGGGCGGGTGGTCATCAGCGAAGCATCCTTGGCGATCTTGCCTGCCACCGAGTGGATCTTGGTGGTTTCAAGGGCTTCGTTGAGCGATAAGGGTGGAAGTATCGAAGGCAGGCGTTTGGCCAGCATTGTCTTTCCCGATCCAGGACTGCCGATCATGAGCAAATTATGCCCACCGGCAGCCGCAACTTCCAATGCCCTTTTTACGTTTTCCTGGCCTTTTACGTCGATGAAATCTTCTTTGTAATCGTTGATGCTGGTAAAAAATTCATTCCGTGTGTCCACAAAGGTGGGTTCAATCTCCCTTTCTCCGGCCAGGAAAGCAAGGGCTTCGTTCATAGAATCCACGCCGTATACTTCGAGGTCATTCACCACAGCTGCCTCGCGTGCATTCTGCCGGGGCAGGATAAAACCCTTAAATCCTCTTTTTCTTGCTTCAATGGCGATGGGCAGGGCTCCTTTTATGGGTCTGACACCCCCGTCGAGCGAAAGCTCTCCCATGATGATGTACTGATCGAGGTTCAGGCACTTTGCCTGGCCGGTAGCTGCCAGTATGCTGATGGCCATGGGCAGGTCATAAGCTGATCCTTCCTTCTTAATATCCGCGGGCGCCAGGTTGATGATAACCTTCCGTTTCGGCATTTCATAACCATTGGATTTAATCGCTGATTCGATGCGTTGCTGGCTTTCTTTTACCGCCACATCGGGCATTCCCACAATAAAAAAATGAAGGCCGTTGACGATATTTACCTCGATAATAACAATGGCTGCATTAACGCCAAATACGGCACTGCCATAGGTTTTGATGAGCATGATAAGGAGTTTTAACGGATCATAATCAGCATTACAATAACGGGGGAAATGTTGGGTTTAACCGCAACCTAAAATAAGGAAATTTTACCATACGCAAAACAGGTATGCAAAATAAAATTCTCCGTTTCGTGCATTCTCAATGT
>JAGDMB010000162.1 GCA_017860375.1 Bacteroidota bacterium
GCCTCAAGCATACAATACCTTCTGAATATACGGAATACTCATAATGTGCCGCTTTGGATGGGTGAATCGGGGGAGAATTCCAATGCCTGGTTTACCGGATTTGTCAGGATGCTTGAACAACAGGGGATCGGATGGGCCAGCTGGCCGTATAAGAAGACCACCTCGGTGACAGGTCCCCTGACCATTCCCAAACCAGCCGGATACCAGGTGCTTCTGAATTACTGGAATGGAAATGCGGCAAAACCTACAATGGAATTTGCCTACAATGCCTTAATGGAACTTACCGACAGCCTGCGTCTGGAAAACTGCATCTATCATCCCGACGTCATCCATGCATGGACTACTTTCCCTTCCGATGACAAAGCCATTCCTTTCCTTGATCACCGGTTGCCGGGCAGGATTTTCTGTGTCGATTACGATATGGGCACTCAGTATACCACTTATGCGGATACGGACTTCCAGAATGTTTCGGGATCGGCAGGTGGTACTACCTGGAATTCAGGAGGAAGATACCGGAATGACGGCGTGGATATCGAAGCATGCAGTGACGGCATAACAAACGGTTACAACGTCGGATGGACCAATGCCGGTGAATGGATGGAATACACCGTGGAGCTCACGGAAAGCGAAAGCTTTATTGCGTCTGTGCGCTATGCCGGTCTGAGTGCAACCGGGAAGATCCGTCTTGCCATTGACCAAACCGGTGTTACCGGTTCAGTGGAACTGCCTCCTACCGGTGGATGGCAAAACTGGAAAACACAGGTCCTGGGCAGTTTCCTTCTCCAGGAAGGAAAACATACCCTGAGGGTGACAACGGAAACATCGGGCTATAACCTGAATTATCTTGATTTTACTTTAGGTACAGGCATCCGTGAGGACAACACCGCTGATGACCCGGTATTTTCGGTGATTTTTGATCCTTCTTCCTCCTGTCCGGTTATTCAGGCCGGTCAGGGGAATGAAATACAGTATAAAATTGAATTGTATGATCTTTCGGGTAAAAAAATCCTTTCGGATCATTTTACCGGTTCTTACCGTCTGGGACCCAATCTGCCTCCCGGCTTTTATCTGGTGGCTGTCGGTAACGGAACGGCATACAGCACGCAAAAAATAATCATTAACAACCCATAAGAAAATGAAAAAAATCCGAAACCTTTTTTTTATTGTACCCTTGATTTTTGCACCTGTCCTGTCGATGGGACAGTGCAACGAACTGGTATGGGCGGATGAATTCGATCAGGATGGATTGCCCGATTCCACCCGGTGGAGTTATAATGTCGGCGGCGGCGGATGGGGCAACAGCGAGTTGCAGTATTACACCGACAAGCGGATGGAGAATGCCCGTGTGGAGGACGGAAAGCTCATCATTGAAGCCATAAAGGAATCCTACCAGGGCAGCGCGTATACTTCTGCCCGGCTGGTATCAAAGCTGAAAGGCGACTGGTTGAATTGTACCGTGGAAGCGCGGGCCAAATTACCCGGAGGAAAGGGCACCTGGGCTGCCATCTGGATGCTGTCCACCGACCAGTCATACGGTTCATGGCCCGCCAGTGGTGAAATTGACATCATGGAATACGTCGGATATGACGTTGGAAAGATTTACGGAACCATCCACACCAAGGCTTATAATCACACCCTGGGAACACAGAAAGGAGGAAACACAACGTTAACCGATGAAACCGACACTTTTCACGTGTACAAGATGACCTGGACGCAGGAAAAAATTGAGTTCTATGTAGACAATACGAAATATTATACCTTCAATAATCCGCATATCGACTACACCACCTGGCCCTTCGACAAACGGTTCCACCTTATCATGAACCTTGCCGTGGGAGGCAGCTGGGGCGGATCACAGGGTGTGGATCCGACGGCTTTTCCGGCCCGCATGGAGGTTGATTATGTGAGGGTTTACCAGGAGTCGCAGGACCTGTCTATACACGGACCCGCTACGGTATTCCCCATGGAGGAGGACGTGCATTTTTTTCTATACCACGACCAGGAAGCCAGTTATTCCTGGTCGTTGAAAGGGGACGGTGAATTCACCTCTCCGACTGACTCCAGCGAGGTAACGGTTCGCTGGGGATGTACGGCTGACACAATCCTTTGTCATTTAGTTACGGCTTGCAGTGAATACGACCTTGCTTACCCTGTTGCAACAGCTGCTTATGCCCTTGACGGACCTTATTTTGTAGAACCCCTGCAGGAAAACGTATTGCTGAAAGCACCGGCACTTGCAGGTACAACCTATACCTGGACGGTTCCGGAAGATGCAACAATCACCGATGGGCAGGGGAATGACTCGCTGGTCTTCACCTGGGGTGAAAATCCCGGAATCGTTGTGCTTTCCATAGAAAATGTTTGCGGCACGGATACCTTAGACCGGAAATTGCGATTTTATGGTCAATATGCTTATCCCAACCCCGACATACCCCACTCCATTCCCGGCATAATCAATGCAACCGACTATGATTTCGGAGGCGAAGGAGTTGCCTACCATGATGCCGAAACAGCCAACCAGGGAGCCGGACCCAGGGAAGAGGAAGGGGTGGATACGGAATACGGCGACAACGGCATTGCCAATGTCGGATGGATATCCTCCGGCGAATGGCTTGAGTATACCATTCATGTTCCACAGGATGAACAGTATGATGCCGGGTTGCGCATAGCGAGCAACAGCTCTGCCAGGGGCCCCCTGCGAATGCTGATCAACGGCGAGGAGCGCGTGGCCGAAATCGAAATGCCGTTTACCGGATCCTGGAGCCAGTTCAAAACGGTAGTTGTCCATGATATCCAATTTTATGCCACCGACACAATATTGCGGTTTGAAACCGGTGCAGGCGGATTTAACCTGGGCAACATTACCATCGAAACTGAACTGCCTGACGCACTAAAGGAAATCCGGCACGGTTCGGTGTCCGTCTATCCCAATCCCGTGTCAGGAAAGGTCTATGTCAGCAGTGACCGGAGGATACAGCAGATTAGTCTGAAAGACCTTGCCGGTAAAACGCTTTTGGAAATCCGATCCTTTCAGCAATCTGGAAATGCCAACCTGGACCTTTCCGGTTTCCGGTCCGGTCTGTACTTCATTCACTTTTTATTCGACGACAATTACGAAGAGACCGTTAAAATTGTCCACTGGTAAATGAACGATCTGTTCCATCAGGATATTAAAAAACCAGCCCTGACAGGCTTGTTTTTCCTTTTTTTTCTGTGGGGTGCTTTAACCTGCCTGAATTCCATTATCATTCCGCACCTCGAAAAGCTTTTTGTTTTTAAGGATGCCTCTGCCTTCAGTTTTGCCAATGCCTTCTTCGGTTCCTATCTGATCATGGCAATCCCTTCAGCCTGGCTGATCCGGTTCACCGGTTATAAAAGAAGTATGATTCTCGGTCTGCTTATTTCTGCCCTGGGGACCATTTTATTTGTTTTTGCCTCGAAATACGTTTCGTATGCTGTTTTTATCACCGGATTTGTGATCCTTGCTACCGGCATCACACTGATCCAGGTAGTCGCCAACACTTACGTCAGCATTGCAGGTGAGAAGAAATTCGCATCCTCCAGGTTAAGTCTTGCGCAGGCCATCAATTCATTGGGATATGTACTTGTGCTGACCACCCCTTTCAATCCTGTTTCAACGGGTCAGGAAAGTATTGTGAATATCGCCCGGAATGTGCAGCAGCCTTATCTGATTATAGCCATACTGATTGTTTTTGTCTCACTTGTATACACCCGGATGCAGTTCCCCGGTAATTCACTTAGCCTTCAAAAGGAATCCGGGGAAGGATTCCTCCGTAACCGCGGATTGTACATAGCCGCAGCCGCTATATTCTTTTACGTGGGCGCTGAGCTTACGGTAAGCCGTATCATTCAGTTTTCCTTTTCGGACAAGTATTCATCCCTGCTGATTACCGTTATGCTGCTGTGTTACTGGGGAGGGATGATGATTGGAAGATTTGCCGGTTCCGCCATTTTCCACCGTCTTTCACCGGCCGGAGTGCTTCTGATCAACAGTTTAGCTTGCATTCTCCTCGTAGCCACCGCCGGCTTCCTTCCACAGGGTTTGATGATCGGGTTTCTCATCGTGCTGGGGCTTTTCAATTCCATTATGTTCCCGGTACTCTTTGCATGCGGTATTCACCAGTCAGGCCATGCATCGTGTTTTCACGGAGCCATCCTCATAATGGCCATTTCAGGAGGCGCACTGATACCCGCACTGCATGATCCGATTGCACTGCATTTTGGTTTCAGGGCTTCCCTTCTCCTGCTGATCGTATGTTACTTTATCATTGCGGCAGCAGGGTATTACCTCCATAGCAGATCAACAGCAAAAGAATAAAGCCTGCCCGCTCCTGTTTAAGGGTCCAGAAAAAAACGGGTTCCTGCAGGCTGTTTATGAAGATGTGAAGATTTAGCCGATACCCTGACAGGGTGTCAAGACACCCTGTCAGGGTATCCCTATTATAATACGATCGGATTCCCCATGTAGAAGTCGAGGATCTTCAACCGGAAAATATATTTGTACTTTGCCTGGATCATCGCAGATTCAGCGGTTATAAGGTTGTTTTTGGTAACGTTGAAATCAACCGAATTCATCAATCCGACCTCCAGTTTCTGTTGCGCATATTTGAAGGCTTCCTGGTTTGATTTTACCGCTTCCATGCTGGAATTATACTCTTCCATGGCAGCCCGTGCATCCGCATGGGCCTGCTGTATTTCCTTATACAGGCCAAGCTTGGCCTGATCGAGCATCAGCTGTGTATTCATCACACCTAATTTTGCGTTGCTGATGCTGTTTTTAACCTGCAGACGGTTAAACAGGGGAACGGTTATGCCAATTCCCACCTGTTTATTGAAGTAATCCTTTAATTGGGTACCAAAGGGATAATCGGCTGTCGGATTTAAGACATCGGTTGCCAGAGCTGAATAATAGGAATACAACCCCCCGTTAATACCGATGGACGGAGAAACCTGCCCCCACGCTTTTGCGAGATCTTTTTCCGCACTTTTCAGTTCAAATTCGGCGCTCCTTATTTGCGGCATATTATCGAGAGCTTTGCCATAGATAATCTCAACACTTTGCGGTGGGGTCAACAATTCCACTTCAAGATTTTCCGGAATCACAATATCAAATCCTTCTGCCGAGTCAAGATCAAGATACTGCGTCATATCAAGGTAGGCAATTTCAAGGACATTCAATTGATTCACCAGCGCAAGCTTATCGTTTGATTCCTGGGCCTTAATGGCAAAATATTCGCCCTGGGCCACATTGCCAACCTCCATCAGTTTCCTCGTCCTTTCTGCCTGAAGCGAAGTAACCTCAAGCTTATTCCTGGCAACATCCACCTGTTCCTTGGCAAATAGGATATTCAGATAGCCAAGGGTCAGGTTCATGGCAATATCATTTTTCGTTTTCTCGAGGTCGGACTGACTCTGCAGAAATTTGTATTTCTTTTGTTTAATATCATTTAATATCGTCAATCCTGCAAAAACATTCAAATTGCTGTTGACACCCATACTACCCGACCAATAGCTTTCGTTCACATACCGGGGAATTTCCTTAGAATTATCGATCGTTTTACCCGAGCTGAAGGAATGATTCCACTGTCCGTTCAGATTGGGCAATGTGCTGAATTTCGACTGCGTAAAATTATTCTTATTATAATCCACGTTCAGCTCCTGCCTTTTTATCTGCAAATTGTTTTCATAGGCATAATTGATGCATTCTTCCAGCGACCATTTTTTCTGGGGATATGCATTGACGAAAAGGAGTAATGCCAGGGAAACGAGAAATGTTTTTTTCATGGTATAGGATGTTTAATTATATATCTTTTTGAACAGGATTCTTCATTTGATTTTCTTGCGGTATAAGACATGCACATGATCGGTGTTTTCCGAAGGATTGAAGATCTGAATCAGCTCCCAGCTTTTATCATAGTTTTCAATGGCTCTTTTCAGCCTGTAAATGCGGGCCAGAGAACGCTCGACCGGTTCTGAAAGAGACGAGAACTCATCCTCTGCCTCCCAGGGAAAGGATTCAACCCTGAAATCATACTTCAGCTTGCGGCCTTTCAGGGTAACCTCTACCTCGGCCTTTTCATCTTCCTTAAGGTAAGGAACGGGAATGCATAATTCTTTCATAGCCTCTACCTCGGCCTTTTCATCTTCCTTAAGGTAAGGAACGGGAATGCATAATTCTTTCATAGTATTATAATTTAATCATTCAAACCCACCCCTGCCCCTCCAGGGAGGGGAACTTTTTCGTACCTGCCCCCTCCAGGGAGGGGAACTTTTTCGCACCTGACCTCTTCGGGGAGGGGGACCTTCAAATCTTCAAACCTTCAAATTTTCAAACTTTCAAACTTTCAAACTTCTTACAGGATCTGCCTGATATTCTCCGTAACAATATGGCCATCAAACAGTTGAATGATCCGGTGTGCTTTATCGGCATCCGAA
>JAGDMB010000457.1 GCA_017860375.1 Bacteroidota bacterium
ACGGCCAACGGCCATGGATTTATTGAGCAGGGCTATCAGGTCTTCCTCGGTGATCTCCACACCTTCATCATTTACATAGGCACCTGTCCTGCTGAATTGTTCCTTGTCGAGGTAATCACTTACACCATCGTTATCGGAATCGATCGGGCAACCGGATGAATCGGTGACCACACCTAGTGGTGTACCCGGACAATTGTCCCATCCGTCCATGTACCCATCGTTATCTTCATCCCCAAAAAGCATGGGGTCGAATTCCATGTCCCTGAATAATCTTTCGATCTTAAGTGTTTTTGCTGAAGAGAAGAGGTCGAGGTGAAATGAAAGGTAGGTGAAATTGTACATATCATATCCCTTATTCCCAATGCGTCCGGAGGTATTTTTTGAGCTCACATGGTCGATCACATCAGAAAAGGTAAAGGTAAAGGAATTCCCCAGCCTGATCATCATCCGGTCGGACAGCTGCATGTCGATGCCAAAATCGAAGGGGATGGCAAAGGCATACTGTGCATATTGCCCGAGGCCCCAGTCGTTTTGACGCAACGGGGTTTCATAGGTAAAATCACGGTTCATCACATGGCTGAGATCAGCGTCCCCGAGCGACTGATCGATATCCCTGATGGTGCCATCGTCCCAGTAATAGTATTTTTTTTCAACATTAACGCCAAGATCAGGATCAAAAAAGGTCTGTGAACTGTCGGTTCTCGAATTGAACACCGTGGTGGCGATGCCCAGGGATATGAAAGGATGGATCCGGCGCTCCTTCTTCTTGTAGAGATGGTCGAAATCATAATTCACATCGACCCCGAAACTGTAAATATTGGTTTGAAAATTGAAATTTTTCATGGGATCGGTGTATGACCGTTCATTGCCGTTCAGTTTCCCTCCCAGGAAGAAGAATTCCGCTTTGAGAAACCTCCTGTTGTCGATATAGGTGGAAAGATTGACCTTATAGCCCAATGTTCCGATAGTAGGGGTGTAATAATTGTTTTTGATATCGCCGAAATAGTTAAGTACACCGGCACCAAAACCTACCACCGGTTTATAAACCGGATTAATGTTTTCCACCTCTTCATTCAACAGCCTTTCGAGTTCATCTTCCTGTGCCAGCAAGCCTGTCACGCCCAGGCATGCCACCGACAGCATGAATACGATCCGGTTTAACCACGTATGGAAGATAAAGCCACGGTTCATTGATACCATCTTTGTTCTGTTATCATGAGTGCTTCCTGCACGGTTATGCGCTGTCCGCTGTTGTAGGCAGTTATAAATGCATCTTTTACAGGGGTTGTATTCCAGATATGTACCCGGTAATCCCTGGCTTCCCTGTACAAGCTGAATGATCCCACGGAATACTTCTTCCAGCCGTTATGTTCCTCCTGCCGTATCTCCCTGTCAAGTTTTACTTTTCTGAAATACTGTTCCACATTAACGGGTTTATGGCCTGCGGCAAGCTGAATTCTATAATATACGCCCTGTTCAGGCACCAGGACGAGAGCGGCATCCGTTTTAACGGTTGCACCGGGTTTTTTGGTATCCTTTGCGGGTTCCTTGGCAGTGACAACCTGCTTTTCAGCCGGTTTTACAGCTTCTGCCACCGGTTCGGCCGGTTTTTCTTCATCATCAACAAGGTAGGAGAAAGCACCCTTGATGACAGGTTGAGGAAGCGTGGCCTGGTTTTTTGGTATAAGCCGGTAGGTAACGGTAAAGAATGGTTCAAGGGGCAGGTTCATCCAAAGGAATTTAACCTTCTGATCCTTGAAAGTGAAAATGGCATCCCTGGCATCAACGGCAACAGCCGTGTAACCCGGGGGGACATCCTCCTCGATCTTGGCGAAACGGCGGGTGGATTCCTTGCTTACCAGCACCTTCACGATGAAATCACCCTGACCGCCTGCAATGGGTGTTTGCCTGATGCAGGTAATATTGGCCGCACCCTCAACAGTTGCTCCGGGATAAGGCATGGTCATTTTCTCAAAATCATTCACATCCACGATGAGCGAAGGATCAACGGTTGGAGAAGGCGTTATGGTGATGGCAACAGGGTTTATGTCGACTGACTTTCTTTCATTGTTCTCAATATAAGAGAACTTGCCATCGAGCATGAAAGTGCCTTTCAGCCGTTCGTCTATTTTCACGCGGTAAGTTACGATGATCTCATCCGGCTTTGGGGTTCGCAGCCAGATAAGCCTGACCCTTCTGTCAGTGAAAGTAAAATCAGCATTCGATGATGTACCGGCAACAGCTGTAAGTCCGGCCGGTATGGTCTGCTGGAATCGCGAGAAACCTTCCAGGTCTCCTTTATTCAAAGTGATCGTGACATCAAATTCCGATCCGGCCTGAACTTGCGAAGGAACATCTAACTTAACTGATACATTGCCTGGAAATATCTGTAAAGCCAGAATTACCAGCAGATTCAGCAAAGTTGTTACCAATTTAACCATGCCATTGGATATTTGGGGTACTAAAATTAATCAATACTGTGCACAAAACCAACTTAGTTATAAACAACACCCTTTGTTGCGACGCAGCCAGGCGTCTCAGCATCGGGTTTATGATCAGAAATTCGGGCTCAGCAAATACTTGCTGTAGAATTCATTGATGTGCTTGACAGCCGCGTCGGCAGTGTCCACCACGATAAACAATTCCATGTCGTCGGTGCTTATGTTCTTCTGTTCATCAAGCATTACTTCCTTTACCCATTTTACCAGGCCTTCCCAGTATTCCACACCAACCAGCACAATCGGAAATCTACCGATTTTTTCAGTCTGAATGAGCGTAAGCGCCTCAAACAATTCATCGAACGTCCCGAATCCCCCGGGAAGCACAATGAAACCCTGGGCATATTTCATGAACATCACCTTCCTTATAAAGAAATGATCGAAGGTGATCAGTTTGTCGGAATCGATAAACAGGTTGGGTTCCTGCTCGAAGGGCAGATCAATATTGATACCCACTGACCGGCCCTTTCCTCTTTTGGCGCCCAGGTTGGCGGCCTCCATAATTCCCGGACCTCCTCCGGTGATTACGCCATAACCATACTGCGTAAGCTGATAGGCTATTTCCTCTGCCAGTTTGTAGAATTTGGTGCCGGGCTCAGTACGTGCCGATCCGAAAATGGATACGCATGGCCCGATACGTGCAAGTTTTTCATATCCCTCCACAAATTCTGACATGATCTTGAAAATGTTCCAGCTATCGGCGGACTGTATTTCCTGCCAGTCCTTCTTTTTAAAGGCATCTATGATTTTTTCCTCACCGTGGGTCATACTATTGAATTCATTGAAAATCTATAATCTATACGATAACGATTACTGTAAGTTCTACTGAAACAGACAAAATTACGAAAAACAGATAAATATTTATTGTGATTGTTGTGATTGTTGTGCAGCACATTTACATCTTACATCTTCAGCTCCTCCTTCAGGTATTCCGCCGTATAGCTTTTCTTATTCCGGGCTATCTCCTCCGGTGTTCCTGTGCACAGGATCTCGCCTCCCCGGATACCCCCTTCGGGCCCCATGTCGATGATATGATCTGCCACCTTGATCACGTCGAGGTTATGTTCAATAACGATCACGGTATTGCCTTTATCCACAAGGCGGTTCAGTACATCGAGCAGCACGCGTACATCCTCAAAATGAAGTCCGGTAGTAGGTTCATCCAGGATATATAGGGTTTTTCCGGTGTCTTTTTTTGACAGTTCGGCGGCCAGTTTTATTCGTTGCGATTCTCCCCCTGATAGAGTT
>JAGDMB010000163.1 GCA_017860375.1 Bacteroidota bacterium
CTCCGGATTCCAGTACAGGCAGTTCCTGAAATCGGGGATCCGTCTCGAAGATGATGGATCAGGGATCATTTCCGATTCAGGTGTGCGTGGAAAATAGCCTGAAAAATCAAAGAAATAGGAATTCCGGGGCAGTTTTATCCCGGCCAGATCGCCCTTCCTTGAAAAAATGCTGACCACTCCTCCATACGTGACATTGCCTTTAATATACACGTCGTTGATAATCTCGATCCGTTGTATTTTGCCGGGTGATATTTCCAGGAGATCCTTCAGATTGTATACAGGGATTCGATCCAGCAGGATCAGGGGATTATAGGATGCAAGATCCGCATTGTTCCTGGAATGCCCGACTAGTTCCATGTACGTTATGTCCTTTCGTTTGCCGATAGTAATTTCCGGCACCAGCTCGAAAAATACTTCTTCCAGTGTCGGCAGGGCGATGAAATCATCAATATAAACCGTTTTTAACGGTTTCCCGTAAAAGCATCGAATGGAACTGTCTGTTTTCACCGGCAACCCAATCTGACGAAACTTTTCCGCATACGCTTTCCTTACCTGGGCGTTGACCATCATATCAAGGGCAAGGGAGCGCTCCTGCTGATCAAGAATAAAAGGGCCGGTGAAAAGGGCGATATTATGGTTTGCATAATCCTTGTCAACGCGTATTTCCAGCTCATCATCGGCTGCATTCCGGGCCGTGACAAACAGATCGTTCCGGCCCAAAAGCGGAAGCAATGAAAAGAAAAATTTTCCGTCCGGACCGGTAGTATAGCTCAAATAATCCCCCTTTGCATCCAGCACGGCGAGTTGTACAAATGCATTCTTTGCAGGTTCACCCGTTTTCTTACCAAGTACGGTACCGGAAACCATCAGGCCTTCGGATTCAGGAAGGTAACGCAATATATACTGCTCTCCGTCCTCCCCATTTTTTCCTTCTATCCTTACTTTCCCGCTGGCAGAAACAGCACCGGGCCTTGCGACAGTGACGCAAAACCGATTCAGGATATTCTGGCTTAAGGCAGGAATTTCAACCGATAAAACCGCTTTTTCACGGATGCCATACACGGATTTATTCGTAAAACAGCGAATCGGGATGGCTTCATTGATCATCGGGTCAGCGGGCACAAAACGACAGGAATAACCAGTGGTATCGGTAACCTGATGACCGGATGCCATTAGAGAAGGATTGATGATCTTTATCCGGTTGTAAGCATAGCCGGCCGGTGAAAAATTCCGCATCCACCTCGTATAGGAACGAAGAAAATAGGATCCGGAAACCGTCTTTTCCGGAATGGATATGCAACCTTCCGTTCCTTCAGCCGTCAGAGGAAATTTGGCTTCCGTCACTACCTCTCCATCGGCTTTCACCAGTTCAATATACACTACTTTGCTCCGGCAGACCGATCGAATTTCTTCCTCAGAACAGTCGAATATGGAAAGATACAGATCTTCACCGGCTATATACAGACTCCTGTCGGTGAAAACCGTATATTTTTCATTATACCCTTTATGCAGCAAGGGAAATGACGGGCTGACCTGCGACCAGGCGTTTGCTGAAGACAGTAATGCCATGATGCATAAGGCAAGGGACTTAATATGACAGCCTGTGCGGTTCATGTTCATTCCCAGAAATCAGGTTTGGTCACCGAACCTCCCAGTTTGGTGCAATCGAAACAGGTCTGGTCAGCATAATCCCAGGGTCCCTGCATCATGCCCGAAAGGTTCAGCAAATAGATAGGATAGTCTTCCGGCGGGTATTTCGACAGAAAGAGGTCCAGGGATTGGGCATCCAGGTCATAGGGAGGACAAGGGGGAGAATATATGGTAAAATCAAAGTCGCGGGGTACAAAGATCCGCTTCTCTGTATAGGAAGCGACCATAAAATATCCCAGGACCGTTTCCCCTGGGTTGGTGATACAATGGACATTGCCTGTAATGCTGACCGGCTGGGTTTCATACATGCCGTCCGTATTTTGTGTCTGATGCTGTACCGTATTCCAGTAATTGTATGCATTCTGGCTTATTGCATATTGTCTTACCAGCAAACTGTATTTTACACTCAGCCGGTCAGTATGCCCCGATACATAATTAAGCGGGCAACGGGTGATCCTTCCCGAGGTAAGATTGTTTACCGTGAATGTAAAGAGTTCATAAATGTGACCGGTTTTCCAGCAATAAAACAAGGTATCCAGGCTTTGTCCTGTAAAATGTATGGTCCCGTCGTAATAATCCCCCACCCTGTATTCTGAATGATATTCCCAGGTCTCCGTAAGGTCCCACATGAAATTCCTTGCTTCAAAGCCGGAGGCATCCGTATCCAGAAAGAATTGTATACCGTACAACGGATTATCGGGATTGTCCGTTTCCTTTTTTTCTACCTGGTAATAAAGGTTTTCAATGGGAGGACAAGGCAGCATGGTTTCATAATCCGACTGATATTGTTTTCCGTCCGGTGTGGTAACCTCCACCCTGAAAGCGGTTCCGAAGGTCAGGTATTCCCAGGGGACCGAGTAAATGTATTTACCGGGTGTGGATTCCCACAAGCTGAACCGGTTATTCCTGTCATCGGAAATAACAACGGTGCATTTGCTGACCGGATTAAAAGAAGGGTCGTTGAATGAACTCGACTTTGAAACTTCAACGACTGGCAATCCATCCGGACTGCTGAATCTGCCGCTGATGACGATCATCTCCGGGATCTCATCAACCTCAGGGGTGTAGGGATAGGTGCAACCCCAGGTCAGCAGTGCGGCCAATCCAATGATGCTGTTTTTAATCATCTGGTAGCTCTTTATCTGAGTTCCTTCTGCCTCAAAGAAAACGGAATACGCATTGTTTCTGCCGGTAAGGTTATATACATTCAGCATCCACGAACTGTGCGCCAGCTTTCGCGACCGGAGATTGCCTTCGACGTTGACAGAAAGATCCATCCTGAAATAATCGGGAATCCGGTACTCATTCCGCATCGAATAATAAATCTGTTGCCTTCCGTTAACATAATATATAGAGACGGGGGGTGTATAAGGCCTGCCCGTATTGTACACAATATTGGATCCGATGCTGAGCTGACGGCTGAAGCGGTAATTAAAAACCATGTTGGCGGAATGGGGCCGGTCATAATTGGACGGGTAAGCCTGTCCGAAATTTATTTTATCCCATGAATTCGGCCCGTCCACATGCACTGTTGAGCTGGAATAGGAGTAAGACAACCATCCCGAAAGCCTGCCCGTATTTTTACGGAACATAAGCTCCAGGCCATACGCTTTCAGATCACCCTGCAACAACTGGGTTTCAATGGGTGCTTCGGAAATAAAACTGGCTCCGTCTTTATACTCGATAATATCCTGTGTATTTTTGTAATAGACCTCGGAAGAAAAGGTCAGGTCTCTTTTCATGAAATCCTTGTAAAAGCCAACAGAGAACTGATCGGTATACGGAGGCCTCATATGATAATCACACAATTTCCACTGGTCAGTCGGAGAAATAGCGATGGTATTGCTGAGCATAAAAATATACTGACGGGTCTTATTATAGGACACTTTTACCGAACTGTTCTCACCGGTCCTGAAATTCAGGGATCCGCGAAGTTCAGGTCCTGAATAGAATTTCACCACATCCGTTCCGCCATAATGGATCGTATCCGAAACATAGGGTTTTTCCCTTGGGCTTCCCGGGTAATAGTCATACACCTCCGCCGGTCCGGGCATGAAATAAAAACTATACCGCAATCCCAGCGACACCGTCAGAAAGGGAAACAATTTGTATTCATCGGCAAGGTAGAGGGCGGATTCAACTCCCTTTTCCGTTCCCAGTTGTACAGCTGATCTTGTTGACAGGGATCCTGCCGGTAAAACATCACCCCGGTCGAGGTTGTAGAGTACATTGTTCAGTCCAAACGAAACCAGATGTTCCTGACGGGGTATCCACACGAAATCCGTGCGAAACTCATAATGTCCGATGGAATAGGCATGCTGATAAGCCGATATTGACGTAGTGCTGTCCACGGTCTGAAAGGAATAGTGGGCAGCTATAAGTGCCATTTCGGAGGACAGGTTGGATTTCAATTGATGCTTCCAGTCGACCGATGCTCCCGAATTAGCATATTTATAATGGCTGGCAGAAGCCAGTGAGAATTTATCGTGACTGTAATAACCGAATATCCTGACCTTATTTTTTGGGTCGGGTTCCAGGTTCAGTTGCCCTGCAAGATCATAAAAGGCAACATCACTGTTCCGGATTTCTGCGTTATTTATCATGGACAGCAGCCAGTCAGAGTATGTTGAACGGGCTGAGACCATGAAAGAATGTTTTTCCTTTTTCAGGGGGCCCTCCACCATGATGTGACCGGTAACCGGACTGATACCGCCACGGGCCATTATTTTTTTATTGTTGCCTTGGGGTGATGTAAGGATGAAAATGGACGAAAGCCTTCCTCCGTATTTGGCCGGAATGTTGCTTTTGTACAAGGTAAAATCCTTGATAAAATCGGGATTAAAAGCAGAAAAGAATCCCAGCATATGCGCGGTATTATAAACCGGAGTTTTGTTAATGAAAAACATATTCTGATCAGCTGCACTGCCCCGTACATTAAATCCAGAGGTGCCTTCCCCCATTGTCTGCACACCCGGGAGCATCTGAGCCACCTTTAGAACGTCGCGTTCACCGAGGACTACCGGGATTTCCTTTATCGTTTTCAGGGTAATGTGTTCATATCCCATTTGTGTCCCTTTTACATTCTGAAAACGGTCCGCGACCACGATTACTTCATCGAGGGGTATTAACTTACGGTCCAGTTCAATGGTCAGGATCCCGTCGGATCTCAGGCTGAGAAAATAATGCATCTCCTGCATGCCGAGGCAGCGAAAGTTCACCTCATACGTGCCGGCCGGAAGCGTCATCAGAAACTGGCCATCGCCATCGGTGGAGTATCCCGAGCCCGTTTCTTTAATAAAGACCGTGGCGCCTATAAGCGGTTCACCCGACTCCTTGTCCAGCATTCGGCCTCTTACGGCTATCATCTTACCCGGCTTTTGTTCTGCCGGATTGCCAATGACAATTGTCTCAATCTCGGTTTCCCTCCGGCCTTCAATATAGCTTTTTTCAATTTCGGTGACAGTGCCGTTCTTTCCATTATTCCCATTCATTTCAGCAGTGCCATCCGTTGCCAAGATCTCGGGCAGGTAATTGCTGATGCCTCCGCCCTTGGTAAGGATAACGTTTTTTGCTGTATCCAGGTAAAAGAAAAGATCGGAACCTGTGAAGCAATCCGTCAGGATCCTTCGCAAACTACCTGAATCGCCTTCCGCAGTGACCGTAATGCCGCCAATCCATTCAGGGCGGTAAAAGAAATGCACGCCTGTCTGTTGTTCAACCTGCTTTACGAATTCATCGAACGGCAGCGACCTGAAACTGCCCTTTACAGGAAAGTCAGGTTGCTGTGCTGACAGGTGCATAACCAACAGTAGCATTCCTATGACAAACGGTATTTTCATGGATTGGCCTGCATTTTTGCCGTTGTATCTGCCTCCAGGGTCTGGCAGAACCCGATTAGCTTAAGCATATCGGCATCGGCCGCATGGCGCAAGATGATCCGGTTCTCTTTGACAAACTTTCTTATATCATGCTGCTGCGTCAACGGAAAGCATTTGATAAATGATTTTTCTCCTTTAAATGGGAACTGTTCTCCGTTACGGATCAGGTAGGAATTTTTTTCCGGGTTGGTGTACTGGTTATAACTGTCCAGCGAATTGTTTAGGGGTACCAGTTCCTTGTGCCAGAAATAAAGGCATCTCAACGATCCGGTTCCGATCTCCTGGCAGTATTGTTCGCCCTTTTTCGGAATCGTATATTTCCGGAATACCTTACCATCGAATGCGAATTCCCGGATGGCATCGTCGATAAGCACAATATCAGCCGATCCGCTGTTAACGATGGAATGACGCAGCAGCAAGCGCTGGTTGCAAATATCATATTTCAAACGGACGTTCCTGTATTCCTTGTCGTTGATGATGACACTTCCTGTTCTGAACTCATCCGGCTCAAAAAAAGGATTTCCAGGAGCCGCGGGGTACATATTGTAGTACCGGGTGCCATGGATCAGGTGCTGATCCACCTGAAATGCATCCGTGAAATATTCCTGCAGTCCCCGCAAGGTCGCGGGACTTAACGGCTGTGCGCTGACTGTGCTAAAGGATCCTACCACCAGACCGGTTAAAAAAAGACAAATTCTGCGAAAAAGGGAGACTATGTCTTTGCAATCGATGCAGGAAGGAAATCTATGATCCGCAATATTCATTGTTTTGAAACGGGAAGAATGAATCGATGCAAGTATACTAAAAACAATCCGGAATACCGCTGCATTTTACGGGTTGATTTGCTTATTTGACGGATTATTGATGAATAAGCAAAAACTTCCCCGTGGTTCCGGTCATCCGGTTTTTCAGGAGCAGCGAATCCAAAAAGAAACAGGGTTTCTTCCCTTTGGAAAAAACCCCATTTTGTGGGCATTACTGGATTCGAACCAGTGACCCCTACCCTGTCAAGGTAATGCTCTAAACCAACTGAGCTAAATGCCCTTTTCTTTGCGGATGATTGTCCGGCAAATATACTATTTTTTATTTCTTTTCATCAGCCTGTCGAAGCCTTTATGGGCAGTTCCTTACCGGTTGCCTGAACTAACTGTAACTGGAACTATCCCAGCAATGGGTGCACAATTTTTCCTTCGGCAGTCCGATTGCGGTCACCAGATCGGATAAACGCTGAAATTTCAATGAGTTTATTTTAAGTCTCTTCCGGATCTTTTCGACCATTTCATGATGGGCTTCCGAATCCGTATTCAGGTAATCGTCATAATTTACCATATCGGTGCCCTCAATTTCGGATACGGCTTTCCTGCCGGCAAGGTCAAGGGAAGACCTTGAATTGGAGAAATTCAGGAATTCACAGGGGAACAGCAGGGTGGGACAGGCGATCCGTATATGCACCTCGGCGGCGCCCTCATCGAACAACTTTTTTGTGTTATCTTTTAACTGGGTACCCCTTACGATGGAATCATCGCAAAATACCATGCGCTGACCCTCGATCATTTCGCGATTGGGGATCAGCTTCATGCGGGCGATGAAATCACGTTGAGACTGGTCCTGCGGCATAAAACTGCGGGGCCAGGTAGGTGTATATTTCACAAAAGCCCTGTAATAGGGTAATTTCCTTTCATTGCTGTACCCAATGGCATGACCCAGTCCGGAATCAGGGATGCCGGATACAAAGTCAACCGGTGTATCATCTTTGCGTGCAAGCGAAGCTCCGCAACGATAGCGGCATGACTCCACGTTAACGCCTTCGTACACCGAAGCCGGGTAACCATAATAAACCCAGAGAAAGGAACATATCTGCATTTTCTCACCCGGTGGAGAAAGCTGCCGTGCGCCGTCGGATGTGATATGCATGATCTCTCCCGGACCCAGTTCATGGTCTGTTTCATAATCAAGGTTCGGAAAAGAAATGGACTCGCTGGTCACCGCCCAGGCATCCTTTTTCCGGCCTACCACAATGGGCGTCCGGCCCAGCTTATCGCGCGCGGCAATGATGCCATCTTCGACAAGGATCAGCATGGAGCAGGAGCCTTTGATCCGCTCAAAAACATTCTTTATTCCTTCCACAAACGTCTCCTCTTCGGCAATCAGCATGGCGACCAGCTCAGTCTGATTAATCCCCGTTCCCGACATCTCACTGAAATGCCTGCATTGCTTGAGCGCCCTTTGTTCAAGTTCCTCGTAGTTGCTGATCTTTCCCACAATGGCCAGGGCGAAAGTTCCCATATGGGAATTGATGATCAGGGGCTGGCTTTGCCAGTCGCTGATGATTCCCATGCCCGCCCTGCCTTTAAAACCGGCAAGTTCGGGTTCGAACTTGGTTCGGAAATAATCGTTTTCCAGACTATGGATAGCCCTTTGAAAACCATCCTCGCCTGACACGCACATTCCGCCTCTTTTTGTCCCCAGGTGAGAATTATAATCCGTGCCGTAAAAGACATCATACACACAATCGTGCTTTGTAACACAACCAAAAAAGCCGCTCATCCGAAATCAGTTTTTGTTTGTTAATCGGTCGGAATGATTGGATCCCATCCCTGTTGTTCAGATCCTGAATCCGAATAAAATCCTATCCGGTTTGATTCAAATATAGCCAATAATAGAATGCCAAATCCGGGTGTTGATTATTTGTGTGAAAATTGCAGCAGGGGCCCGGATCGCTGGCTCTCAACCGCATTTGCCGGCCTACTCATAAAAAACAACACAGATCCGGCCGGCAAGGTCTTTACTGTTTCATAAAAATATGTAGCTTTATAGGATAAACCAAAAAAAACTCCTATGAAAAAGGTTGTCGCTTTCTATTTCATCATGATTCTTCCCTTGACAGTCATTATTATAAACGGCTGCGCAAAGGAGATAAAAAAGAAGGACATTGGCCTTCAGCTATGGTCCATCCGGCAAGACATGCATAAAGATCCTGTCAAAACGATGGAAGAACTCGGGAAAACTGGCTACGCTTTTGTTGAAACAGCAGACTATTCCCACGGCAGGTTTTACGGGATGTCTCCGGCTGATTTCAAAGCACTGGTGGAAAAAAACAATATGCGTTTTCTAAGTTCCCATACA
>JAGDMB010000164.1 GCA_017860375.1 Bacteroidota bacterium
GCCCGGTGTTGATGATCATGACCCCTTTTTTCATCAGGGCGATCGAATCGCGGTTGATAAGATACTCGGTTTCTTTTGTCAGCGGGCAGTTGAGAGAGAGTATATCCGACTTCCTGAATACGTCCTCCGGGGTTCCATATTCCACTTTGTTCTCCCGGGCAAAATCATGATCGGGGAAGGTGTCATACGCAATCACATTCATGTCAAATCCCCTGAGTATTTTGATGAGGGCCTTACCGATACGGCCGGTACCGATGACACCGGCGGTTTTTCCGGCCATGTTGAAACCCAGCAGGCCCTGCAGGGCGAAATTGGCATCGCGGGTGCGGAAATAGGCCCGGTGAATTTTCCGGTTAAGCGAAAGCATGAGGGCTACCGTATGTTCGGCGATTGCATTCGGAGAATACGCCGGCACACGGGTTATTTTAATTTTGCCCAGGGCCGCTTTGAGATCAATGTTGTTATACCCCGAACAGCGTAGGGCGATCAGCCTGACTCCATATTGCGCGAGCTTGTTCACCATCGCATCCGTAATGATATCGTTCACAAACACGATGAGTACATCAAACCCTTGGGCCAGGACAATATTTTCAGGAGTCAGGTGATAGCGGAAATAGGTAATGTCGTAACCATACGATTTGTTAAGCTCATTAAAAGATTCTTTATCATAAGGTTTTGTGTCAAAAAAGGCAATTTTTGGCTTCATGGTTCGATCTTTTGCGTTATTTTTATAACAATTATGGGCGTATCAATGTTCACTCATTCGTAGCGTATGAAAAAGTATAAAGTCGGTCTGGTACTCAGCGGAGGTGCTGCCCGTGGTTTCGCCCACCTTGGCGTACTGAAGGCACTGGAGGAAAACGGACTCAAACCCGGTATCATATCAGGGGTAAGTGCAGGCGCTATTGCAGGCGCCTTCTATGCCGACGGGTATACACCCGAAGAGATTCTTGAAATCTACATACGCCGGAATTTGTTTGACCTGGTGCAGATCACCATACCCCGGACCGGATTTTTCAAACTGTCGGGCATGAAGAAAGTATTGAAAAAATACCTCAGGGCAAAGCGTCTCGAAGATCTGAAGATTCCCCTTGTGGTAACGGCTACAAGCCTGAATGATGGGAAAGCCGTATTTTTCAGGGAAGGCGACCTGGCGGATGCCATCCTTGCCTCTTCGGCCGTTCCCTTATTGTTTGAAGTGATTACCATCGACAACGTGGAATACATCGACGGCGGCATCACAAATAATCTGCCCCTGGCCCCTATTGCCGGCAAATGCGCCAAGCTCATCGGTGTGTATGTCAACCATTCGGGTTACCAGAAACATGTGGAAGGTCTGGCTCATATTGCCGAGAGGGCGTTTCACCTGGCCGTATCCACGGATATTGAAAAGAAAAAATCCCTGTTTGACATCTATATTGAACCCGGGGAACTGGCAAATTTCGGGTTTTTCGACCTGAAAAACGGGCATGATATCTTCCGTATCGGGTATGAAACAGCCATGAAGATGATAAAGGAGAAGGAAAGCACAATTCATGATTAATTTATACCTTTATGGCCTTTTGGTCAGCAACCAACACTATCTGAAATGTCCGGTGATTTATTCCTGTATAATACGCTTACCCGAAGCAAGGAAAAATTCGTCCCTTTGAATCCTCCGCATGTGGGCATGTATGTGTGCGGACCGACGGTTTACAGCAATCCTCACCTCGGGCATGCGCGTCCCGCCGTTACCTTCGACGTACTATTCCGGTACCTGAAGCACCTGGGTTACAAGGTCAGGTACGTCCGCAACATAACCGACGTGGGGCACCTCGAAGATGAAATGGCCGGAGAAGGCGAGGACCGGATCCTCAAAAAAGCCAGGCTTGAACAGCTTGAACCCATGGAGGTGGTCCAGCAATATACCAACAGTTTCCACGCCATCATGGAAAAGCTGAATGTATTGCCTCCCAGCATTGAACCCCGTGCCTCGGGTCATATCATTGAACAGATCGAACTTATCCGGGTTTTATTGGAAAAGGGATTTGCCTATGAATCAAACGGTTCGGTTTATTTCGATCTGCCGGCCTACAACCGGCTTTACAAATACGGGAAACTATCCGGGCGTGTGCTGGAGGATCTGATGACCGATACGCGAAAACTCGACGGTCAGCAGGAAAAAAGAAGTCCGTATGATTTTGCCTTATGGAAGAAGGCGGATGATTCACACCTTATGAAATGGCCTTCGCCCTGGAGTACGGGATTTCCCGGCTGGCACCTCGAGTGCTCCGCCATGAGCGGCAAATACCTGGGAGAAACCTTTGATATTCACGGGGGAGGTATGGACCTGATCTTCCCGCATCACGAGTGTGAATTGGCCCAGTCGGTTGCTGCCCAGGGTCACGATGCCGTTAAATACTGGATCCACAACAATATGATCACGATAAACGGGCAGAAAATGGCCCGTTCGCTGAATAATTTCATCACCCTCAGTGAGGTATTTTCCGGATCGCATCCTTTGCTTGTTAAGGCTTACAGTCCCATGACGGTGCGCTTTTATATCCTGCAGGCGCATTATGGAAGTACCCTCGATTTTTCGAATGAAGCCCTTGGTGCCGCGGAGCAAGGACTTGCCCGGTTGTACAAAGGCATGGAAGTACTTGAAAAGGTCATTCCTTCGGGATCGCCGGGAGAAGTTGTGAAAAACCTGGCACAGCAGGTCGGGGATGCCCTCAGTGACAACCTGAATACCCCCATCGCCCTTTCGCGCCTTTTCGACGGAATACGCCTGATCAACGCGGTAAAGGACGGAAATTCAACGATCTCCGCCTACGAAAAAGAGGAACTGATAAACCTGTACAAGACGGTTGTTTTTGATATCATGGGATTGCAACCCGAAACAGAAGGCCGGAAAGATAAGGCAGACCTGGTTAAAAAGCTGGTGGATATGCTGCTGCAGTACCGGGTGGAAGCCAAGGCAAAGAAGGATTTTGCCGCTTCCGACAACATCCGGGAACGGCTGACGGAAATGGGCGTTATCGTAAGGGATACAAAGGACGGCTTTGAGTGGGAATTGAAAGACTGAGGAGAGCGTTTACTTATAATAGGGCACATTTTACAAAAGCGCGCCGGTGACGAAAAACAAAGCAAGGCAGAAAAATACGCCAGGGTACAGACCCGATTAATCCCTGGGTTTCAATGCAGAAACCGTCCTTTTGTATTCTTTCATCGCCAGGCTG
Source organism: Bacteroidota bacterium (assembly GCA_017860375.1). Taxonomy (GTDB): domain Bacteria; phylum Bacteroidota; class Bacteroidia; order Bacteroidales; family UBA10428; genus UBA5072. Next base: position 3,222 of record JAGDMB010000164.1, read on the forward strand.
GAAGTGAATTCCGTAAGAATTTTCAACGCACCCTGAGGATCTACTTCATAGAGACGAAGCACCTTTTTTTCCATTTTCTCTTGCAGCACTAGTATTTCCTTCTGCCGACGGATTTTGTATTCCGCGGCGGAGACGATGTTTTCCGAATAAGATTCATTGATCTGTGCGGCATAGTGTAAATAAGCACAATAAGCATGATCGCAGGGCTCCTCCATGGTCCTGCCGTGTTCAAAATGATGGGCGATGGCATATCCGGCATCGTGGTCGGAATATACGGGCGGAACGGATTCTATGCCGCAATACCAGGGAACAAAGGGTTGCATGCAGGGTCGGGGAGGGGCCAGCCAGAGAATTGACCCGACCGCTGCCGGCATCCAATCCCTGAGCTGGGCGACAAAACCATACTGATTGCGGTCGGAGCAGATGCGCATGGTATCGCTGACATGGGGATCAGCCTTTGATCGCGGTAATGGCTGAAGTTCAGTACTTTCATAATGGTTGCTGAGGATCAGAAACAACGTTTCGGTGGATATTTTTTCCTTTGGCGGGAAAGCGAAGGGAAGTTTTTCGTGAAGGTTATAGGGGTGTTCGGCAAGCCGGCTGACACCCTGCCAGTGCCGTGCAATGTTTTTTATGTCCGTAAGCGACAACGGATCGGCATAGGCAAGACGGAAGCTGAACGGCTGACCGGACGAAGGATCGTACCACCCGCGCCTGACCGCATAATCGATAATATCGGCTGATCCCAGCCAATTGGCCGTATCAGTAAGGTCGATACCTTCGATTGTATAATAATTCGGGATTACGGCCAGCCTGTCATCGGGTATGCGGCAGGCAACCCAGTGTTTTCCCTTTACCACCGACATCATCCAGGCTTCTTTGGAATCGGCAATACAATACGTGCGTCCCGAAGAGAGATAGCCGAACTGTTCGATAAGCTCTCCTCCGATTTTCACGGCTTCCCTTGCCGTTCCGGCGCGCTCTGCCATCAGCCTTCGCAGCCAGTATCCGATCCCGCCGCCGGTGAGAGAGGGATCGTCTTCCCTCGATTTGCACTGGTTCGAAGCAATGACAACGCCCTTTTCATTCATATAACTGTCGGAAAAAGAATAATCCGGCATTTCGAGCCAGAAAGTTCCGTTGATGTTTTCCGCCTGCGGAAGGGTAACGGCCGTTTCGGTGACGATGAAGGTTCCGGTGTCTGCATGCCCCGAATGGGTTTTGTACCAGTTGATGAGGATGGGACCGGGACCGTCCTCGTTATGGGCCAGCATCACCGATCCGTCGGTTGTTGCCTTCTTCCCGGCAAGGATGGTAAAACAATTTTCTTCATTCCCGTAAGGAAGTTGTGCACAGAGTCGCAGGAAAAATGAGGCCAGAAGGCAGGAGGAAAGCAAGATGGTTTTCATGTGCGGAAGTTTGCCATAAAATTAACGAATATTCGCTTTCTTTCCTTGGATGAAAGTTTGTAGATTTGGCATACAGAGAGTCTGAAAAGCTAAATGCTCGCGCTTCCCATGGCAGTCATCCATAAAGAAAACCTCCAATCCTTTTTCAGAAGGGCAACCCATACCGTTTATGTTGGAAAAATACCCGTTGGAAGTGGTTTTCCCGTTCGGATACAATCCATGACCAATACGCTGACAGGCGATATCGATGCCACCGTGGAGCAATGCATCCGCATCATTCATGCAGGGGCTGATTTTGTGCGCATCACGGTGCCGTCCGTTGCCGATGCCGAATCGCTCGGAAAGATCAGGGAAAAGCTTCGTTCCCGCGGATATCCGACGCCCCTTATCGCCGATGTGCATTTTAACGCTGCCATTGCCCTGAAGGCAGCCACCATAGCAGAAAAGGTACGGATTAATCCGGGCAATTTCGGGATCAGCGGCAAGTTTCAGAAGAGCGGATATACGCACGAGGAATACAGGGCGGAATGGGAAAAGCAGCGCAAGGTCTTTACGGATTTTCTGACCCTCTGCCGGGAACACCAGACCGCCATCCGCATCGGCGTCAACCATGGATCACTTTCAGACCGGATCATGGACCGGTATGGCGATACAGCTGAAGGAATGGTCGAATCGGCCCTTGAATTTCTGCGGGTTTGCCGTGATGAAAATTTCAGTCCGGTCGTCGTATCGCTGAAATCCAGCAACACCCTGGTGATGGTGTATGCCACGCGGCTGCTGGTAGACCGCATGGATAAAGAGGAGTTGCATTATCCGCTGCACCTGGGTGTAACGGAAGCCGGGGAAGGAGAGGACGGACGGATTAAATCGGCCATTGGCATCGGTACTCTGCTGGCAGACGGGATAGGAGATACCATAAGGGTCTCCCTCACCGAGGAGCCGGAAGCCGAAATACCGGTGGCGAAAAAACTGGTGGCGATCGCTGCGGTTGCGGATGCGGAAGGCGCTTGCAGGAACGACATTTCCCCTGTTGTGTATGCACGCAGGATAAGCCATGCGGTGGGCAACATCGGTGGAAACCATGTACCCGTTGTGCTGGCTTCCCCTGATGAGGAAGCTTCGGCAAAAGGGGGAAATCCGGCTGACGCCACCCTGGTTGCGAGCCAGTTGCCCGAATTACTGCCCGATTATTGGGTTACCGCTGACCCGGATGCGGATCTTAACCTTCCTTCGGGGACAGGAATGATTGTACCAATCGGTGGCTGGCTGAAACAAAAAGATAAAAAGAACCTGTATCCCCTGTTTTCAGGGAAAGAAATTCTGAACTATTCCCTGCTTCCCGCGGAACTTAATTTTCTTCATCTTGAGACCACTTTCCTGCCGGGTGAGATCCGGGATTTCATCAAGGGAAAGAGAAAT
>JAGDMB010000016.1 GCA_017860375.1 Bacteroidota bacterium
GTGAGGTCAACAAAATCTACAGCTTTGAAACCTGCAGCTCCAAATGTTGCTATACTCGCGTCAAAACCTTTCCATTCAGCACGTATATTGAGACCGTATTGAATATTTGGTAAGCCACTACCCAGGTATTTTTGGTCTTCGTTGGTAATTTCGCCATCGTTGTCGAGGTCGGCGTATGCGCAGTCACCTGGTTGTGCTCCGGGCTGATTGATGTGTAAGCCTACGGAGTTGACACGGTTATCTATCTCCTCTTGTGACTGGAATAGACCTTCGTAAACATAGCCGTAGAATTCACCAACTTCACGACCTACCTCTGTGCGGCAGTAGCCATCGGTACGAGGTTCGCCTGAAACGCCCAACCTTGTTACCTCGTTGTTGAGGGTAGATAAGTTTGCCGAAATGTCAAACTTAACCGCGTTCTTATGATTGTGATATGCAACCAAGAACTCCAGACCTGAGTTTACCATTGTTGCTGCGTTCATCGTTACTGTTGTGTTGGTAGCACCTGCTTCGGCTGGAACTGCTACATCATATAGAAGATCTTCTGATGTTGCCTTATACCAGTCGAAAGTAAATTCCAACTGATTGCTGAACATAACCAGGTCGAAACCAATGTCAATCGTTTTCTTCTTTTCCCATCTGATGGCCGTGTTGACATAGTTTGAAATTGATGAGCCGGTAACCTTATTATTTCCAAAGCTATACGTGTAGTTCCCTCGGGCCATAACATCCATGTACTGGTATTCACCTATGTTCTCATTACCAAGTTCACCATAGCTGCCACGAACCTTTAAAAGGTCGATAGTCGATATGTCAGGGAAGAAGTTTTCACGTTCGATACGCCAACCTGCTGATACAGAAGGGAACCAATCCCGATTGTCCTCTGGAGAAAGACGGCTTGAACCATCATTACGTGCTGTTACCGAAATAAGGTATTTCCCATCGAAATCGTAGTTGATACGACCGAAAAAGGATGCCAATACGTGTTCGCTTTCCGGGCTTTCTGATGATGTCTCCTCTGCGTTTTTTAAATCCAGATAGTATGGTTCAGGCATGTTAACACCATCGCCCTGGACTGTGTGATAGAGTTCACGCTCGAATGTTTGGCCAACAACCACATTGATGTGATTGAGTCCCAATTTACTTTCGTATGTAACAGTGTTTTCGATAAGACCAGTGCTATTGTTACGATAGCCCTCCGACAAAGTCTCATCTTTCTTTGACAAGTAGTTTGTTGTACTCTGTATAAATGCAGGTATGAATGTAAAGTCCTTTGAATAGGTCTTGCTGTACGCAAGGTTCAGGTTGTAATCTAACTTGTGATTGCTGCTCTTGAGGCCAACCATGCCTATGAGGTCAACAATTGCCGAACCTGAAGCAACAATGCGGTCAACAACAACGTTTCTTTCCAAAAGATTATTGGTGAGCAGAGGGTTCGTTACACGCAAGTCTCCATGAACGTCGTCATAATAAGTACCATAACCGTAGGAGTCGTAGGTGTATTCTGTTGCAGCCGATAATTTGTCATCGAGAACCCAGGTCGATTCATCGTAAGCCTTGATACTTGGAGGCATAAGCAGGGCCGAAGCCATTACAGGATATTGTGCACCCCATAGGCCCTCTACATACTCATTGGCATTACTGAGGGACATATTGTCCTGATTGCTATGGCTATACACAATGTTCGTTTTGAATCTGATAAACTTTACATCCATCGTATTGTTGATACGGGCAGTGTAACGTTTGAAATTAGGACCGGCACCTTCTATTGTTCCTTTCTGGTCAAAGTAGTCGAGAGCGATGTTGTAAGTATTGTTAACGCCCCCTCCTGAGAGGTTGACGTTGTGATTCTGACGAATACCTGTTTTGAACGACTCATCGAACCAATTTGTGTTAACTTCGGCTGGATCGACATATTTTTCGCTTGTAGGATCGTATCCGGCAGGAACAGTCATGTTGCTGTTTTTGAAGGCCATGGTGACGTATTGGGCATATTGGTATGCGTCCATTACATCATATACATCTTTCTGCACCTGGTCGAAACCAACGTAGCCTCTGTAGTCTACCTTCATGGCTTCGTTGTTCTTACCCTGCTTTGTGGTGATGATAACCACGCCGTTGGCAGCACGTGAACCGTAGATTGCCGCAGCAGAAGCATCCTTAAGTACCTGAAGTGATTCGATATCGTTTGGCGAGAAGTCGCGTATTGTTGTTCCCATAGGAACACCATCGACAATGTAGAGAGGTGAAGTGCTACCGAATGAGCCGACACCACGAATACGCACTGTAGGGTCAGCTCCCGGTTGTCCGTCGGTGGTAATTTGAACACCGGCAATTTTTCCTTCGAGCATGGTTGAGATGTTTGAGTGCGATACTTTCTTCATCTCTTCGGTATTGACAATGGCAACTGAACCTGTGAGGTCAACTTTGCGTTGAGTACCGTAACCTATTACCACCACCTGGTCGAGTTCTGTTATTTCCGAAACCAATGTGATGCTGCCGAGTTCAGTTTTTCCTCCAACGGTTACTTCTTCACTTGAGTATCCTACAAAAGACACTATCAGCGTAGCATCTGAAGGAACAGAAATAGAAAACTTACCATCCGCGTCGGTAATGATACCGTTGGTTGTACCTTTTTCTTGTACGTTGGCGCCTGGAAGCGATTCTCCGTTTTCGTCAACGACTTTACCTTTTACTGTTATGTTGCCTGGTTGGGTCATTGACATCGGGTCGGCATTGCCTTAGTCTTCTCCATATGTTGCCGGTGCAAGCGCCAGTAGTCCCAACAGGATTAAATATGAATATTTCATAGTTTAAATTTTTTATCTTATTGATTATTCAACAATTACGAGATAAGACCCCTCTGTTACGAGTGCGCAATTCAAATCAGAACTGTCAACCGTTATACCCGCATAATTTTGGAAATGCGTTTCGCCGTTGGCGTAAGTAACATTGTAATGAATATCAGCCGTATTGTCACCATTGTTTGTAACGGTGATGACTACCCTGGATCCACTTATGTTGGGCTTGAATATATCCCAATTCCAGTCATTTGTAAGGGTGGCTGTGACATAGCCGTCGCCCCATCCGAAGTTGTCCATGCGAACTACAGCATATTCAGTCATGTCAGCTTTGCGCAGAATTGTACACGGGCTGTTCCAGTTATTAACATTGTTGGAGTAGCAGTACATTGTAAGGGTCTTACTCGAACCTGATGCGACTGTATTATCCTCAGAGAATGCCGTCCACCATCCGCTCGAAAAGTCAGTAGCACCTACTTGACTTACACCCTTTACAAGCGTTAACGGGCAAGTTGTAGTTACTGTGTTTGTTGCACCAACATAAGAAATGACAGCGGCCTGAGCACCTTCGACAGCCGGAATCTTGCCAAACTTAAGCGTTTCGTTTGGTATGATACCTTTTGTATCGTCGGAATAGGTAGCTGTTACGACAATACCAGCAGTGTTGAATATGATAGAGTCGTTGCTGAAGTAATAGTATGTGGTTATGGTTGGCAAAGTAGTAACCTCCAGGCTTACAACAGGATTCGTTACTTCCAGCGTGTAGAAGGTTGATACAGCCTGGGTGTATGCGCCTTGCTTGGTTTTGCTATACGCCACAATAACTGTCTTTTCTCCGAGTGTGGTCATATCAGGAATAACGGTGAAGGAAAGATCTGCACTATCAACCTGCTCAGAAGATCCGTCAGCGTAAGCAACCCTGGCTATTGCATCACCCCAGAAGTTATCGTTGCCTAATTCAACAAAAGCAGGAGCTCCTTCAATGGTTATTGAAACCGGATTAACATCTTCTATAACAGTGACTTTAGAAGGTATAAGGTATGCCTTTTTCATCTCGAAATAGCTGCCATCGCAAATTAAGAAAGCTACGATATCAGCAGTGGCAGAAACCGGCTGTTGATAGGTTTGGACGAGCTCTACATCATTTGTTCCAACGGCAGTGGATGTTACAAATACATTGCCGGTAGCAGAGTGGTCAACTTCGAGCGTAACATAAGCACCTTGCATGGTAGTACGGAAATCGTTCCAAATATCGCCATCTGCGTCGAGGTCGGGATAATTTTGGGAGATCATGCTTAAGTCGAAATCATCGTTACCCCAGCCCCAGGCATCAGCACGGAGAACAAAGTATTCTGCATAGTCGGCGGCATCACGATCTGCTACATTAACAATGGCAAGATTCCAGTTGTTCCAGTTGTTAACACCGGAACCGTGGTTAACAAACTCCAGATGCAATAACTTGTTTGCAGGAATGGTGAAGTAATCAGAGAATACAGTCCACCAACCGGAACTGTTATCTTCAGCTCCGACTATCGCTGTAGCGATGGTGAGGAAGGTAGTGTCACCTGTATCCATACTTGCTTTCGCAGCTGCAATTGAGTCGATCTTGCTCTGCAGGTCAGCGGGTGCATCGATTGAATAAATATCCAACTCCTCGCACCCAACCAAGACCAATGCTGCCAAAACTGCTGCGCATAAAGCGCACCACATCAGTTTAGTTGTTTTCATAGATCATCATTTTAGTTGTTTTCAGAGATCATCTGTTTAGTTGTTTTCATAAATTATTTGTTTTTTGCGCATAGCCCATTCCCATGCCAAGCAGGAGCAACAGACCAGTCAGGTAAGGGATAATTAGTCGCTTTTCATTCATACGTAATGTATTTAGGTTAAGGTAAAGTATAAAATGGTTTCCTCAAAAATATGCCTGTTTGAATGGTATCAGGCGGACAATTCTGTAAATGAAGTGGACAAATGTTGAATGAAGTTAGTGAAAAAACGGATTAGAAGCAATCGTATTGCGGCGTAGGAACAGAATGACTTCTTTTCAATTCCTTACAAATGAAAAATGCCAGGAAAGCCAGAAACAGAAGCAAAGGTGATAAATAATTCACGCTGCTAAATTAGCTCAGACGGCGACCTATTGTGCCTGAACTTTGTTGTTCATATACTCCGTGGGTGACAGTCCGAAATGTTTCCGGAAACAGCGGCTGAAATATTTCGGATCATTGAAACCGACCTCGAAGGCGATTTCCGAAATGTTCAGGTTGCTCTTTTGAAGAAGGACGGCTGACTTTTTCAACCGCATCGAAGTGATAAAATCATTGGCCGAAAGATCCACAATGGCCGTCAGCTTTTTATGCAGCAAGCTCCGGCTGACACATAATTCGGTTGCCAGCTTCTGAACGCCAAATTCCGGGTTGTTAATATTGTTTTCGACCACTTTAATGGTTTTTTGCATGAACTCCTCATCCAACGGCGTGGTTGTAATTTCCCCGGAAACCGGCACCAGGGATTGCTCGAATACTTTCTTCAACCGTTTCCGGTTCTCGATGAGGCTTTTGCATTTCGCTTCAAGTATTCGTATGTTAAATGGTTTAGGAATATAATCATCTGCACCAGTCTCGAGACCTTCGATCCAGTTTTCAAGCAGCGTTTTTGCTGTCAGGAGCATCACCGGTATATGGCTGGTGGCCAAATTTTTCTTTATGCGGCTGCACAATTCAAGGCCATCCATGAAGGGCATCATCACATCACTGATGATCAGATCGGGGGAATATTTTTTAACGATATCATAGGCTTCCATGCCATTCGCCGCTTCAAGCATCCGGTACTCGTTCCGGAAGCTGTTCACGATAAAGGATCTCAGATCGAAGCTATCCTCCACAACAAGAATGGTGTCATATTGCTTCGTCATTACATGCTCAATTTCAGAACTGTCCACGTCGGGGTGAATCATTTCCTGTTCCAGCAATTCGAGCTGATTATCCCGGTCAAATTGCTTTTCCGGGGTGATCACGCTTCTTTCAATCTCCGTAAAACTATCTTTTGTGAAAGGGATCCTTACGGTAAATGTAGTTCCCTGTTCCGGTTCACAGGTAAGGAATATATGTCCTCGCATTGCTTCCACCAGTTCACGTGTGAAGGCAAGGCCAAGACCTGTTCCGTTTATTTTTTGATTTTCAGGTGAATCCGAACGATAGAAACGGGTAAATATTTTATCGATATTTTCAGCCGGGATCCCTGCACCCGAATCTTTTACAGTAATTGAGCAATAAGGTTGATTGTCAGCAAGCAGTCCTCTGTTTTCAACGGATTGGAAAGACAAACTTACCACGATCCTGCCCTTTTCAGGCGTATATTTGAATGCATTGGAAAGCAGGTTAAAAAGGATGATTTCCAGCTTTTCTTCATCAAACCAGGTATCTGACGGTGCCTCAGCGGCCTGAAATATAAAATCGATATTTTTACTAAACGCAAGGCCATCAAAAGAATTCACCAGGCTTTTTATGAACTCGGCAAGGTCATTCTGTGAAACCTGAAGTTTCATTTTCCCTTCTTCAAGGCGCCGGAAAAGCATGAGCTGGTTAATCAGGTGCAAAAGGCGCTGGGCATTGCGCTGAATAGTTTGAACCAGCCTGCCGCCTTCGGATTCAGCCTTCAACATACGGCTGAGAGATTCCACAGGACCTAAAATAAGGGTAAGCGGAGTCCGGAATTCGTGCGATATATTGGTAAAAAAGCGCAGCCGGAACTGGTTAATCTGCCTTACTTTCCTGTTCAGACGGATCAGTTCATCACGCTGCTTCATGATCTCCTGGTTCTTTACCTCAAGTTCCTGTTTTTGCCCCTCGATCTTGTGTTGGTGAATTTCCAACTCTTTATTAATATGAAGCAGATTGGAAGCCTGCAATTCAAGTTTTTCTTTCTGTTCTGCTATTTTCGCTGTACGTTCATTCACCAGGTTTTCAAGTTTTTTCTTTTGTTCATTAAGGTAATGCGTCCTGTACTTTACATACCCCATGATCAAAAGAGCCAGGCACAGTGCCATCAATATCCTGAACCACCAGGTTTCCCAAAAAGGAGGTATAATATTTACATGCAAAGTTTTGGGAACATTCGAGGAAAACCCGTCACTGTTAATGGCCTTTACCTGAAACAGGTAGCTGCCTCCCTTGAGGTTTGTATAGGTGGCAAACCTGCGGGAAGCAGGCACATATACCCAGTCTTTGTCAACACCATTCATTTTATAGGCATAGATGATCTTCTCGGGAAGAAAATGGCCAAGTGCAGCGAATTCGATAGAAAAGACATTATCCCTGTAGGAAATCCCGATACTTTCCGAAGAGGAAATGGATTTTTTCAGAGGGATACGGTGATATCTTTTCTGTCCTATGGCCAGCGATTCATTGAATATCTTTAGATCCGTAAAAAAAACCTCTGGAATGAAGGGGTAATCAATCATTTTTTCCGGATCAAAAAAATTCAATCCGGCCACACCACCAAAGTACATTCTGCCCTTGCTGTTTTTATAGGATGCGGACCAGTAGAATTGACTGCTAAGCAGTCCATCCTTCTGGAAAAGATTCTTGAACTCCTCGTTATCCGGATCAAAACAGGCCAGTCCATTATCGGTGCTGATCCACAGTTTCCCTGCGTGATCCTCTTCAATACGGTATACCACATTATTGCAAAGGCCGTTTGCTTCGGAATAGTTCGTAAAGGCATATTCCCCATGGGGCAATGCATAACATTTGTTAATTCCGTTCCCATATGTGCCTATCCATATTACTTCATCCCGGGCTTCGATCAGGGTGGTGATATAATTGCCCTTTAGACCGGGTGTATTCACCGCCTCTTTGAAGACCCGTATATCACCGGGCTTAATGACCAGGGCATCACCCGAAAAGGAAAGGTGGCTCAGACGGAAAAGTCCCCTGCGGGTACCGATCCACAGGGTATTCTTTTTATCCAGCAGCAGGCATCCCACTTCGGAAATGCGGATTCCGGGAAGGACTTCTTCATCGAGATGAAAAAAATGACCGGTCTGCCTGTTGAAAAAATTCAATTCACCTTCCGTACCGATGACCAGATAGGCTTCATTGTATTCAATGATGGAGGAAACAAAATTGTTGGACAGGTCATACGGTTCCCCGGAACTTGCATGATGCCGAAACCGGTCGTGATTGCTTTTTTCCAGTATGTTCAATCCCCCGCCCCAGGTCCCGATCCACAGGTCTTTTTCACGGTCAAAAAAAAGGGCGCTGACAAAATTACTGCTCAGGCTTCTGTCATCATGCGGATCATGATAATAATGGCGGAATTTTCCGCTGCCGGATTCCATGCAGTTCAAACCTCCGCCTGCAGTGCCAATCCACAACAATCCGTCTCTTTCGATAATGGAATTAATGGTATTGTTCGACAGGGAATTCCGGTCTTTGGGATTATGGACGAGGCAGCCAATTGGCTTTTGGTATACATTATAATAATTAAGGCCTCCCTTGTCTGTGCCAATCCAGACATTACCATAGGAATCCGTGCAAAGGGAACTGACAAAGATATTGCTGAGATTATATCCGTCCTGTTCCATCGCTGAAAAACGGCGGAACGAACGGGTATCCGGTTCATAAATATCAAGTCCTCCGAGAGCGCCGATCAGGAGAGTGCCTTTGGAATCCTCTGCAAAGGCACGAACCGTTGAATGGTTGATCGTTGTTTTGTTGTCAGGATCGTGAAAATACACGAAGGATTCCTGTGATGAAGGGATGGAATGCACCAGTCCATAAAAAGTTCCGATCCATACAGACTTATCGCGGGCCTCATAGATCGCTCTTATATCCTGGCTCAGATCGGGGTGAATCGCTTCCATGAAACGCAAAGGGAGGATTTCTTCGCTGACGGTATCGTACCGGTAAAGGCCCTGGTTTGATCCCAGGTATAGCCCATAATCACGTGTATTTGCCAGGGTATTGAACCGTATGTTGGGCAAAAATGTCCGGAAGGATTTTGCTTGTATCTCGGGTTGCTCCGGGCTGTATGTGTAACGGTACTGAATTACGCCGCTTTCGGTTGCCAGCCACAAAACTCCTCTCCTGGCCATAACGGCATTGATTTTCTCAGATGCCATTTCATGCTGGGGAAAGGTAACACTGGTAAGCTTTTCATGCTGAAAGTCAAAAAACAGCAATCCTTTATCGCTTCCAATCCATAAATTGCCCTCCTCATCCTCGCAGAGTGAATTAATCGCGTTCAGATTCACATCCAATCCGTTGGTTAAGGATTTGTACACTTTTACCTGGTAACCGTCAAAACGGCAAAGTCCACCCGGGGTCCCGAACCATAAAAATCCGCGGCTATCCTTGATGACGCATGAAACCGTATTCTGCGGCAATCCGTCTTCAGTAGTGTAATAATATACTTTATAAGGGGATTGTCCCATGATGGAAACAGACAAAAGCATTGCCATACAGATACTGAACAATACCCGTATGCGGATTCTCATGCTCCCGGTTATTTTGCCCGCTGCCGCCATGAATGGTATTTTTGTTTTCCTTATTCCAAAGATATTAATTAAATGTAAAAGATACACTTATCGATACTATTTTTCGTTTTGATTAAAAAATATTGCTTCCCTCACGCATTTTTTGTAGATTAGGTATGTGATAATCCATTTTTTGTGAACCATGAAGGCAGCCATTATTTCGGTAATCCCACTGGCATTTATTTTCTGTAACGGGTACAATCAGAGCCCTTCCTTTGAGTACCATGAAATCGGCAAAACGGATGAAGATCTGCTGGGGCAGTCATCGCTTGCCGATGTGGACAGGGACGGTGATCTTGATTTCATTGTCGGTTCCAGCACGGGTACAGTCTGGTGGTTTGAATACCAGGAGCCGAACCGGTGGACCCGGCATGTACTGGGTGAAAATGCCCTGACGGACAAGGGCGGGGTATCGTTTGATGTTGACGGTGACGGCTGGATTGACCAGGTATCCGGAGGAGCCTGGTTCCGGAATACCGGTAATCCAAAGGAAGAGCCGTTTCAGCGGTACGAAAACGGAGCCATTTATGCGTATGATAATACTGCCGGGGATATTAACGGGGATGGTAAGCCGGAACTCTTAGCCCTGAGCGAACAGGAAGGGCTTTTCTGTTACCAGATCCCGGAAAATCCCGAAAAGAAATGGAAACCAATGCGGATCGGCGATGGAATTAACGGGGGAATCTGGCCATGCAGTATTGCGGATATCGATAACGACAAGGATATGGATATTGTAAGGTCCAATGTATGGTATGAGAACGAAACGGGTGACGGAAGCAAGTGGACCATTCACCGTACCATCAGCTTTGTCAGGAACACGGGGAAATTTGCTAATTCATCACGCATCATGGTACTGGATATGGACAAGGATGGTGACACCGATCTGGTGCAGGCAGAGTCGAACAATCCGGAAGGCAGGATCGCCTGGCATGCCAACAAGGACGGAAAGGGGATCAACTGGTTCACGCATAAAATCGACTATGATACCAAACAGGATCTGCATTCCCTGTGCGTAGCCGATTTTGATAATGATGGTGATGCGGATGTCTTTTCCGGCGGAGGACCCATGACCGGTGATCTGAGCAAACGCTGTTTTATCTGGGAAAACAAGGACGGTTTGGGAGAGGAATGGATACGGCACGAGATCCTGGCCGATGTGGAATGCTTTGATGCCGTTGCCGGCGATGTGGACGGCGACGGGGATATCGACATCTGCTCAAAGCCGTGGAAAGGGAATACAGTGTATTTTTTAAGAAATATGATCATGGAGAGTCAGGAACCAAGAACCAAGAGCCAGGAGCCAGGAATCAAGACTAAAGAATAAAAAGAGACAAGAACAAAGAACAGGCACGATGAAAGAGTGAGCGATGACCGATGACAGTGAATTTAATTATGAATTACCACCTACTAACTATTGGCTTTAATCAATATATTCCTCCCAACCCCGAAAGGTATAGCCATTCGCTACGGCAACCACCGTTAACCGAAGGGTCATTGGGAGTAATTCATTCCGCTGATTCCAGCAACTTTCTGTACCGTAAGTCCAATCGCTCAGGTTTTGATAATTATCGCACCACAATGCCATTCCCAGGGAATAGAAACTATTTACTCTGGAGAAATCAACCGGTTCATTGAGATTCCACCAGGACGATGGGGAGGACTGTGATGTATAGACCCCTTTCCCGGTGATGGTTACCTGTTTGGTACAGGTTTCTCTGTGTTGCTCCCAGTTTCCTACCACATCGGACCAAATGCACAGGCTAACCAAAAATGTCTGCTGCGAAGGGTACTGGATGATTTCGTAGCGGAATTCAAAGCTTCCGTTGTAGAAATCATACGGGGATATCCAGTTGGAACCGCCGTTGACAGGAGGAGAGATATAGATAAAACCATGATCATCAACCGTGGTGGTTATCACACTGTCAACGATGAGCAATTCGGGTGAACCGGAGATTTCATTATCCTTTTTGCAGGCTATGAAGACAATCGGGATTATGAAAAGAATAAACGCTCTCATAGGATAGGTGATAAAAATATGCTGACGGGGCAAATATACAATTCAAAATTATAACCGTTTACGACTTTTATGAACATACTGACAGTCGAATCCGGTTTCTTCAAATCTTCCTATTCCTTACCACGGGTCCGTGCAGCAAAATACCCCTGTGGATTACAAAAATCCCGCAGGGGTATTTCGACCTGATTGCGTTAACCCTGAATCAGTAACCCGGATTCTGCACAAGATTAGGATTTGCATTGATCTGATCCTGGGGAATCGGGAAAAGGTTATAGGTAGCAGCGACAGGGGCAGGCCTGAAATCGGCCGGATCGTTGAATACACCGAAACGGATCTGGTCATTTCTTCTCCATCCTTCACAGGCAAATTCACGTCCGCGCTCAGCCAGCAGTTCGCTAAGCGTCAGGGTGGCTGTCGTGTATAATTTGCTGGCGTCGTCGGGAAAAGCCCTGGCACGCACCTGGTTTGCAAGATCAACGGCTTCCTGCGAAGCGAGGCCTCCGTTCTTTCTCATCAATGCTTCGGCTTTCATTAACAATACATCGGCATACCGGAAGAAAACGAAGTCATTGGCCAATTGGTTGTTTCTTGCATTTGTATAGTCATATTTTGCCCATCGTGCCCCTTCATTTTCGGCGGCGGCGTCAAGGGAGTTCACCTCGGGAGTATAAATTAGCGGTTGTCCCCTCTTTTCCTGGTTGCAGTACAAAGTATCCCCGGTATAAGAGAATTGCAATCCGGTCAGCCACTGGGCTCTGCGGATATCCGATTCATCATAGGAATAATAAAAGGATGGAAGGGCACAGAAACCATCCCAGCCTCCCTGTTCGCAGTTAAAGGTCTGGGTACCGTTAAAATGCAAGGTCCACAGATGCTGATTGAACATCCTCGCCGGATAGGTTTCATCGCCCCAGAAAGGGGCATCCAGATCAGAGAAAGGAATCACGAAGATGTTTTCCGGAGAATTTTCGTTTTCGATGGCGAAATTGTCATAATAATCATCGTTCAATGTGTATTTGCCCTGCAGAATAACCGAATCGCAGGCAGCAATGGCTTCGTCAAGTCTCGGCTGACCTGTGTATACCTCTGCATTCAGGTACAGCTTGGCCTGAAGGGCAAAGGCCGCATAACGGTTAAGCCGGGCATAGGTTGTCATATCTACCGTATTGTTCAGGGTTGGTATACCATGCTGCAATTCGGATTCGATAAATTGAAATACCTCTTGCCGGGTATTGTTTTTCGGGGCAAATCCCAACGGGACATTGAAGCTGTCGACAATGGGCACATTTCCGAACAGGTCCATCAGGATGAAATAATAAAGACCACGCAGGCATTTCAATTCATTGTTGACCGTGATGAGAGCCTCGGATGGCTCACCGGCCTCCTCCTGAATAATCTCGTACTGATAGATCACCCGGTTGCAATTGGTGATGCCTGCATACGTGGCACTCCAGGCATAGTTGATAATAAATTCAGTGGGTATCCAGGTATGCAGGTGAAACCGCTGAAATATGCCGTCATTGTACCAGTGGATCCCTCTTGTAGGTAGCAGCACTTCATCGGTTGTAAGTTCGTTTATAGCCCAGACGCCATTTGGGCTCGGATATGCATTCAGGCTCTGATAGGCCGGACCGGCAGCGGAAAGCACCTGTTCTTCCGTCTTGAAAAAGTTCTCATTGACAATTTCCGAATACACTACCGGATCGAGGTCGGTACACGACAGGATAACGGAAAGTACAAGTACAATGCTTACTATAATTGATTTTTTCATGGCCTGTTCGAATTAAAATTTAACATTTAAGCCGACAATAAACGTACGTACACTCGGGTAGTCAAACCGGTTGTCATTGCCAGGTTGCAGCCCCGAGAAGGAAACCTCAGGATCGAGCCCGGTATAATTCGTAAACACAAATACATTGTTGACCGTTCCGTATAAACGAATGCTTCTAAGGTATTTGTTGTTTTTGAACGGATAGGTATAGCCCAGTGTAATGTTGTCGATCTTCAAAAAATCGCCGTCTTCCACGTAATAGCTCGAGAATTCAGGATCATCCCACAAGGGGGTATTCATGGCTGATTTCATAATGTTTCGTGGCAGAAACATGGGATTTTCATGCCATATGCGCTTCGCATTGATAATCTGGAATCCGAACATACCGCGCATCATAAACGACAGATCAAATTTCCGATACCGGAATGTATTGGTTAGTCCCAGGTAATAATTTGGCACTCCATTGCCCACAACCGTGCGGTCTTCGGTAGTGATGGTTCCGCTTGTGTCGATATCGTCAAAAACCCATTTACCGAGAGAGTCAATGGCAACAAAGCGATAGGTATGGATGTTTCCAATGGGTTCTCCTTCTTCCAGGCGGTGTGTCCAGGCACTGATACCGGGGGCCCCGACTTCACCGACATTCCGGTATTCCAATTTGTAATAATCGTTTTGTATGGAAAGCACTTTGTTCTTCCTGTAATCGAACGTCAGGTTGACTTCCCACGAAAACCTGCTTTTTTTGACAGGAGTCGCATTGATCGTGAATTCAATACCTGAATTGCGCATGGACCCGACATTTGCCCACATCTTCGAGGAAAGATTCGGAGGAACCGGTACATCATATTCCTCCAGCAAATCACGCGTATCTCTTACATAATAATCAATGGTACCGCCAAGCCTGGAGTTAAGGGATAACCAGTCAATGCCGAGATTGAATTCAGCCTTTGTTTCCCACTTCAGGTTTGGATTGGCATTGCTGATCGGCACATATCCCCTGACCTGTTCTCCGTTATAATAGAAAAAGCCTTCATCCTGGCCATAGCGGATAATCGGGACGTAGAATTCATCCAGTCCCTGGTTACCGGTTACACCGTATCCGATACGGATTTTAAGAAATTCAACCGTACCGGAAACCGGAGCAAAGAAGTTTTCCTGCGAGATATCCCAGGCAGCAGAAATAGCCGGAAAGGTCCCCCACTTATTGTTTTCACCGAATTTTGATGAGCCTTCACGGCGAATACTGCCTGACAGGAAATACTTGTTGCCAAAATTGTAGACTGCCCGGGCAAAGAAACCGGAAAGGATGCTTTCCCCTTTATAGGAGGTCATTTCAGCACGGCCATCCGCCAGAAACGTTCCAAGCGCCAGGTTATTGTATAGCAAATCGTCTGTGATAAAATCACTGTTTGACGCATAAAATTCCTCCTCCATATAGTATTCATAGGCATACCCTCCCAGCAAGGAAACAGTATGGCTCCCGAATGCTTTTTTCCATTCCAGGGTAGATTCAAAAGTTTTGGTTATGTTGTTGCCGGCCCATCGGTTTGCGGTACCACTGTATCCTGCATTTTCCATCGGATAGGCATAGCTTGGCATATAAAAGCCATTCAGGGCACGGTACCGGTTCATTCCCCCGGTTATATTGAGCTTTAGTGTTTTGACCAGGTATATATCAGCCCCCAGGTTTCCAAACAATCTGGAACCTGCGTTATCGTTGGTCCGTTCCGTAAGGACGCCCACCGGATTATCGTATTGCCATGCACCCGGGAATTCATATAGGCTGCCATCTTCATTGTACACAGGTTCCGTTGGACTACGCTGAATACTCTGGCGTACGGCATTATAATCAACCGGATTGCTTTTGTTATCGGTCATCCCGAGTTGTACATTGAATTTCACCTTGTCGTTTAATGCACTTTGTTGCAGGCTTGTAATAACACGCAGTTCCTGACTGTGTGAGTTTAGCAAAATGCCATCCTGGTCGTTGTAATCGAAGGATATCCTGTAGCTGGTCTTCTCCATCCCTCCGTCAAGTGCCAGGTGATGATTTTGGCCGAACGGATTCTGAAGGATCTCATTGAACCAATCCGTGTCGGAACCGTAGTTGATCATGCTCTTTGCCCTTTGATTTTTCTTTGCATCCGTTGATTCACTGAAACTGTCTCTCATGATGCCGTATTCCGTACTGTCCAGTACCTCTATCCGGTTCAGCACGCGTTCGGTAAAGGCTCTTACGGAATACTCCACATTCACTTTGCCTTTTGTTCCCTGTTTCGTAGTCACCAGGATAACACCGTTCGTACCTCTTGTTCCGTAAATAGCAGCTGCTGATCCGTCCTTGAGGATGGACATGGATTCAACATCATCGGGAGCAATGGCTTCCAGGCTGCCACCCGGAATTCCGTCAATAACGATCAGTGGATTGGTTGTGCCGTTAATACTGGTGGCCCCGCGCAGTGAAATTTCATACCCCCTTGTAGGATCACCGCCGTCTAATTTAGTGATGGACAAACCGGCCACTTTGCCCTGCACCAGCTCCAATGCATCCGTAACCGCACCGGGATTGAAATCTTCTTCCTTCACGGAGGCGACAGAACCGGTCAATTCCCTTTTGGTAACGGAACCGTATCCTATAACCACAACCTGTTCAAGAAGGGTAATATCTTCCACCAGGTTTACATTAATACTTGTTTTCCCGGTTACACTTGTTTCTTCGGATAGATAACCCATAAAGGAAAAAATCAGTACCGCATTTTCACTGGAGACGACAAGGGAATAATTCCCCTGTAAATCGGAAACAGTCCCATTTGCCGTACCTTTTTCAAGGATGTTTACCCCGGGCAATGGCTCGGATGTGGTTGCATCCAACACTTGCCCGGTTATCGTAACCTGCTGCTGAATGGCGTTCTCTGTCTTATGAGTTGCGGGATATGTTCTTTCAGAAAACGCTGAACCCTGCATGTTTGATGAAAATAAAAGCAGCAATAATAGGGTCAATATTATTG
>JAGDMB010000165.1 GCA_017860375.1 Bacteroidota bacterium
GCCCCAGACACCGCCGATAATAGCCGCTGATCCGAATGTTCCCGGTGATGGGTATCTGGATGCCGTATGTGCCGGAGACACAGGGATAACCTATTATGTCTCTCCGGCAGCCGGTTCAACGGTTAACTGGAGCATTCCGGCACTGGGATTTACCCGGGAAAACGCGGTCGAAGTACAGGTTGACTGGTTGATCACCGGAGGTGATTATACCATTACCGCGCAGGAGATTTCAGCATTTGGTTGCGCGGGTACAGAAAGTGAGGCCTTGGTGCTTGTGGCACAACCCGAGCCTGACCTGGGTCCGGATGCAGGCATTTGCGAGGGTCAGAACATGACTTTCTCACCGACTCAGGAATTCCAGCTTTACCAGTGGCAGGATGGCAGCACGCAGGAAAGCTATACTACCGGTGAATCCGGTTCAGTGATAGTGACCGTTTGGGATGAATACGGATGCCAGGGAAGTGATACCGCTGATTTGGCGGTTTATCCTGTGCCACAGGTCGACCTTGGGAGCGACACCGTCATTTGCGGGGAAAATTCCATTTTGCTGGACGCGGGTGTTTTTGAAGCGTATTATTGGTCGACAGGAGAAACCACGCGCACGATAACGGTATATGCAGGAGAAAAAGCCCTGCGGGTTACCGTCACAGATGAAAATGGGTGTGTGGATTCCGATACCATACAGATCCTTGCATGCAATCCATTGCTTCTGCTTGAACCCATCACCAATGCATTTACGCCCAATGACGACAGGGTGCACGATACCTGGGAAATAAAAAATATTGAACTTTTCCCGAATGCCAGCATCAAAGTATTTGACCGTTGGGGGCGAATGGTATTCAGCATTGACAAAGGGTACGAGAATGACTGGGATGGGACATCCGGCGGAAAGGGACTCCCCATGGATACCTATTATTTCATCATTGACCTGAATTCAGGTGATGAACCGATTACCGGCACGGTGACTATAATACGATAATGATCAAGACATGAAAGATATCCTCTGTTTATTTGTACCTCGGGAAAGATTCCCTACTAAACCTTTACGCATCATGCAAAGAATAATTCTGAGCGGATTTATCCTGATGCTGACTTTTAGCGGATGGGCCCAGCAATCTCCCTCCTACAGTCAGTATACATTCAATAAATTTCTGCTGAATCCGGCAGCTGCGGGATATGAAGGGTATACGACCATCAGCCTTGTTGCCCGGGAACAATGGGTTGGGTTTGAAGGCACTCCCAAAACTCATGCTCTTTCCATTGATTCCCGGCTTTTGCGCAATAGCTACATCTCCAAAAACGCCTCTGTACGTAAAAAGCGACGGTTGAGTTCCCGCTCGGGCCGTGTGGGATGGGCTGCCAATGTATTCAATGATCATACAGAACTCCTGGACAGAACCGGTCTTGAAGGTACCTATTCGTATCATCTCAGCCTGGAGAATTCTCAGTTGTCCTTCGGGCTATCGGGTGTGTTTTACCAGTTCAGGCTCAGCAAAGATAAGGTTGTGCTTTCGGATGAACAATATGATCCCATTGTGGATGGAGTGAAAGGCACACTGTATATCCCCGATGCCAATTTTGGAGTATTTTATGCCGCAAAGGATTATTACGGAGGCATATCCATTAAGCAGATTTTTCAGTCTTCCATCCAGTTTGGGGATAAGGGAAGCAGTGAATACCGGTATAAGCGGCATTATAATTTCATGGGAGGATACATATACAACCTGAATGATAATTTTACCCTTGAACCTTCCTTTCTGCTAAAAATACCCACTGCGTCAAAAGCACAGTTTGAGCTGAACACCAAGGTTTATTACAGGCAGAACTACTGGGCAGGATTGGCATACAGAACAGGAAAAACAATGATCTTTTTCTTTGGTCTGAATTATGATAAATATTATTTTGGGTATGCATTTGACTATAATTTCAATGCGATGATGAACCAGACTTTTGGTACGCATGAATTCATGGCAGCCATGAAATTTGGCGAAAATGCACGAAGGTACAGATGGTTGAATACATATTAAAATAAAGGATGTGCCAGACAGGAGCAAAAAACGAGGGAATCAATGCCCTTTATGCCGGATGGTTCCGCCAAAATCTGTTTTCTGTAATAATATAAAACCGGGTAAAAAATGACAGCGGAAAACAAAAAACTCATTCTGATCGTTGAAGATGATCCGACAAGCAGTTTATTGTACACCAATTTTCTTGAATCAAGGGGTTTTAATGTACTTACGGTTGCGGATGGCAAGACCGCCATTGACGCTGTGATCGCAAACCCGGATATTCAGGTCATCCTTATGGATATCCGTTTGCCCGAATTGGATGGCATAAGCAGCATGAAAGAAATTAAAAAAATAAGAAAGGACATTCCCATCATAGCCCAGACAGCCTATGCCATGGTTGAAGACAAAGCCAGACTGCTGAAGGCGGGTTTTGACAGTTATCTTTCCAAACCTGTCAAACCGGATACATTGTACGATTTACTGCTTTCCTTTCTAAAATAAATATTCCTCCGCCTGTCCATTTTGGATGAAAAGTGAATTATGGACATGGGTTGGTTCACTGGCCGGGTGACTGCAAAATCAGGCTTAGAAAATAGTAGAGTTGTCGTTTTTCCCCTCTTTATCAGCCAGCAACCTGGTATGGGCCTGTTTTTCAGTGGTTTCCTCTTCTTTTGCTTTCTTGACAGGCTTCTTATACTTCTGCTGATCCATTCCGGATATTTCAATACGGTTCTCGCGAAGGAACATACCGGCTACAACCGCTGTTTGAATATCCGAGATTTTCATGACAAACTCCCAGTCGGTATCGGGAAATGCCTGGGGTTTTACCGTGAACTCAACCGATTCTTCCAGGCAAAAATCAACCAGTACCGGGATATTCTTCTTTTTCAAGACAACTTTCAGGTCATTCATAGGATTCGTATTCATTTGAATTATTTGGAGAGGTAAATATAGACGATGCTTCCATGGTGAAAAAAAAATCAGCCGAAAATAGTTATCAACATTTTTAAGAATGTTGACTATATTAGGAGTTGTAAAATCAGGATCCATAAACAACACAAAACGCACACAATGGTTATAAAATTTCTGGGAGCTGCCCGCGAGGTGACCGGCAGTAAGCATCTCATCATAACAGACAAAGGGGTAAAGATTTTGCTTGATTGCGGAATGTTCCAGGGAAAAGGGCTGGAAACCGATTCCATGAACCGCAATCTGGGCTTCGATCCCGCTGAAATTGACTATCTTATCCTCAGCCATGCGCATATCGATCATTCGGGTTTAATACCCTATATATACAAAATGGGCTTCCGGGGTAATGTGATATGCACGCATGCAACACGCGACCTTTGCTCCATTATGCTGGCCGACTCCGGTCATATTCAGGAGCAGGATACCGAGACCTTTAACAAAAAGAGGGCCCGCAAAGGACTTCCTCCGGTTGAGCCTATTTATTCAAAAGACGATGCCATTGCCTGTATGGATTCCTTTGTTGGCATACCCTACCGGAAAACATTTCCGCTGGATGATCATATACAGGTGACCATAACCAATACAGGGCATTTGCTGGGCAGCGGGGTGATTAACCTGGAGATCAGGGAAAAGGAAAAGAGCACACGGATTGCGTTTACCGGTGACATAGGGCGTCCCGTGAACCGTATCCTGCAGTCGCCTCAGCCATTTCCGCAGGCGGATATCCTCATTGCCGAGTCAACCTACGGAGACAGGCTTCATGAGGTAAGGCAAATTGCAGAGGACAACCTGCTGAACGTGGTGAACAAGACCTGTATTGAGAAGGGAGGAAAGCTTATTATTCCGTCTTTCAGCATTGGCCGTGCCCAGGAAATTATCTATTCCCTGAATAATTTCTATAATGAAAACAAACTTCCAAAAGTCGACATCTTTGTAGACAGCCCTTTAGCCGTCAATGCCACGGACATCTTCCGGATGCACAGCGATTGTTTTAACAAAGAAGTGTTGGATGTGATGCAGAAAGATCCTGATCCCTTCGGATTCAACAATCTCTATTACATAATGAGTGTTGACGATTCGAAAAAACTCAATACCATTAAAAAACCCTGTGTGATTATTTCCGCATCAGGCATGATGGAGGCAGGAAGAATTAAGCATCACCTGGCCAACAACATCGAAAATCCAAAGAATACCATTCTGGTGGTGGGATATTGTGCTCCTCCTACACTGGGTGCAAGAATCCTTAAGGGTGATAAGCAGGTCTCCATATTCGGCAAGCAATACAATGTTAACGCATCGGTTGAGCGAATAGAGTCATTCAGCGGTCATGCGGATTATAACGAAATGATCGACTTCCTGGAATGCCAGGATAAGGAAAAGCTTTCCGGAATTTACCTGGTGCATGGGGAATACAGCGCCCAGTTGGCGTATAAGGCGACCCTGGAGAGTCATGGTTTCAGTAAAATAGAAATTCCGGCACAGGCAGACGAATTCAGACTGTAATCCATGCAGGATGCTCCTGCCGGACGGTATCATTCCGATATACAGATTTGCTGTACAGGATTTTCATCGCAAGGAAGCAGGAACTCGCGGTGGACACCCATGCTCCTGGCTAATGGTTGCCAACTGCATGCCCCATAACGAACTTTCACCGTCGGGTTATTCGCCATGCACGGCGCACATAAAAAAAGCCCTGCATTATACAGGGCTTTGCGGTGCGGACGGGGATCGAACCCGCGACCTCCGGCGTGACAGGCCGGCATTCTAACCAGGCTGAACTACCGCACCAAAACCGATGCAAAAGTAATCTAAATTTCTATTCCTCAAAATAATTTTAATCATTCCCTGCTATTTCCCTGAAGAAACTGAAGTGCACGTTACCGTATTTACGGTGATCCACGATATGCGGATGTCCTGAAAAATCATATTCTTTCGGATGTTCAAGGATAAATCTTCCCTCCTTTTCGAGCAGGGCAGCATGCAATACCCGTTCGGGAAGTTCCGGCAGTTCCTTCATGGCAAAGGGAGGATCGGCAAAAATAATACCGTATTTCTTTCGGCACGATTTCAGGTAAGCAAAACCGTCGGAACGGATGGTTCTTATCCCTTTTATCCTCAGTTTAAGAACCATTTCATCAATGGCTTTGAGGGAATGAAAATCGATGTCCACCACATCGACGGAAGGGCATCCCCTTGAAGCAAATTCAAAGCTGATACTGCCGGATCCCCCGAAGAGATCAAGGACGCTGATCGTTTCAAAATCGACGGTGTTATTCAGGATATTGAACAGGCTCTCTCTTGCAAAATCAGTGGTAGGCCGTCCTTTGAAATTCCGGCTCACGCCTATGATCCGGCCCTTGTATTTCCCGCCGATTATTCGCAATGGACAAGATTAAACAAGGTAAAATAATTGGATTCCTTGACTTTTGCCAGACCTTCTGCCAGGTTGTTATCGGCGGTCTTCAGGGTTTGCACCCCGGGTATATATTCGCGTATGGCATCACGGTAGGACATCATGTCGCTCAGTTCACCGGAGAGAACCAGCTCAAGTGTAAGGGGATCCATCTCAAACTCGTTGCAGATGTATAAAATGAAGTACACCAGATCGGTTGGTTCTTTGTACTGAAACGTATTGTACAATTTTAGTCTGCTGCTGGAGCTAACCGCCACATCAAAAAAATGATGGTTAATGTTGACTGCCATGATCTGTTTCTGCCGGTTGTCTGAATAATCTGTAATCCTTTCAATAAAAGGCATAGCCTGATGGTAGAATCGTACGCCCATAAAATGATGGCTGATGGCTGAGGCGATGTAAGTATGCAGGGCAAACACATTATAGGCGTCGACAGAGGGAAGATAATTGTAATGAATTTCATCGAGAGCATCCAGCTCATGATTGAATTCCAGGTAGGATTTCAACATTCGCTGATCAAAATAATTATCCGGTATCAGCGTCGATTTCTGGGAAAGGAATAAAAATACAGAGGAAGAATACGGCAGCATT
>JAGDMB010000166.1 GCA_017860375.1 Bacteroidota bacterium
GATATACAGTGTTATGTGAAAACAGATTCAACCAAATTGTCAAAAAATTTTACGTTTTATTGTAAATTTATTTTACATTTAATCTGATTTTTTCAATAACCAAAATCATGATGAAGGAAGGAAAACTGATCATAGCGGATGACAACAAGGGAATACTAAGTGCCTTACAGCTTTTGCTTCAGAACGAATTCGGACAGATAAAATCGATTTCGGATCCGAACCAGCTCTTCCATGAAATGGCCAAAACCGATTATGACCTTGTTCTGTTGGACATGAATTTCAAGGCCGGGATCAATACAGGCAATGAAGGCATATACTGGTTGCGGGAAATAAAAAGCCGTTATCCGCAGGTGGAAGTTGTGATGATCACAGCCTATGGAGATATTGATCTGGCCGTCAGGGCGCTGAAAGAAGGTGCTGCCGATTTCATTATCAAACCATGGGATAATGAGAAACTGATGGCTACCCTCAGGACGGTATACCGGATTCGAAGATCAAGCCTCGAAATCAGCGGATTAAAAACCCGGGAGCAATTGCTTACCCACGAAGCCAATAAATCCAAGCCGATTGTGTCAGGGAAGTCACCTGCCATGGATGCGATTATGAATCTCGTAAAGAAAGTTGCCAAAACCGACGCCAATGTATTGATAACAGGCGAAAATGGTACCGGCAAGGAATTGATCGCAAAGGAAATACACAGGATGTCGGACAGAAGCAACGAACTGTTTGTTATGGTTGATTTATCCGCAATTACGGAGACATTATTTGAAAGTGAGCTATTCGGTCATAAAAAGGGTGCATTCACGGATGCATTTGAAGACAAAACAGGAAAATTTCTTCTGGCCGACAGGGGCACTTTGTTTCTCGATGAAATAGGAAATATACCGCTGAATCTGCAGTCCAAACTTTTGGCGGTATTGCAAACGCGGGTGGTTACCCCTGTCGGATCAAATGCAGCAGTACCTGTAGATATCCGATTAATCAGCGCAACCAATAAAAATCTTTCGCAAATGATCACAGACAATCATTTCAGGCAGGATTTACTTTACCGGATGAATACCATTCAGATTCACCTGCCGCCGCTTCGTGAACGCACGGAAGATATTGAAGCCATTGCGGAGCATTTTCTAAGGGTGTACGGAAAGAAATACAACAAACCTGGTCTGACGATCCGTGAGGATGCCCTGCTGAAGCTTCAGCGTAATCCCTGGCCGGGCAATGTGAGGGAACTGGAGCACACCGTTGAAAAGGCGGTGATACTGGCTGACAATGATATACTCGGTCCGGATGATTTCCTTTCGGGTGCTGAGGAGGATACGTTTACAGATCACACGGAGACATTGGAAGAAATGGAGAAGAAGATGATCCGGAGCACATTGAAAAGAAACCATATGAATCAAAGCCTTACAGCCGAGCAATTGGGCATAACCCGGCAAACCCTGTACAATAAAATTAAGAAATATGGAATCTGAACGCTATTCGCCCGGGTATTTCCTGTATGGGTTACTGATCATAATTGGATTCACCTTCACGGGTGCCGGCATCTTTTTGACCCGATCCCTGTATGCACCGGCAATACTTTTCTTTCTGACGGGATTCCTTGCATCCGTATGGCTCATCAGGATCCATAACCGCACAAACGATTCCATCGCCTCTTTTTTCAACAGCCTCCGGAATGACGACACCGCCATTCAGTTTCCCGATCGCCTCAGCAGTCGTTCATTGCGAACGTTATACGACAGCATGAACAGGCTGAACCGTCATTTCCAGGATATTAAAATGCAGAGCGAATCAAATGAAAACTACTACAAAACCCTGATCCGTCATGCCGCTGCCGGATTGATTGTAATGAACCAGCGCAACCAAATCGAACTGATGAATGATATGGCCTGCATGTACGCCGGGATTTCCCCTGAAACAACCCGGTACAAAATTCTTGAAGGGAAGAATCCCGAATTTTATCAGGCACTTTGTTCCATGATTCCCGGTGAGAATGTTACCTATAAGAATGCACGCAACAACAGTTTTCAATTGTTGTTTTTCCGGGCTACCCTCATCCGGAAAAACGATCAGCTTCTGAAGCTGATATCCATCCAGGATATCCGGCAGGAGTTGGAATCAAAGGAAGTAGAATCGTACCGTAAACTCATCAGCGTGCTGACACATGAGATTATGAATTTGTTGTCCCCCGTGACTTCGGTGTCCAAGGCATTGTTCGCGCAATACCACAGGGAGAATCAACCCATCAGGCTTTCCGATATGGATGATAATACCATTCTTACCACCATCAGGGGATTGCACGTAATTGAAGAACAAAGCAGCGGAATGATGAATTTCATACACAATTACCGGAAGATTTCGAAGATCCCTTCCCCCGTAATTGAAACTTTTTCAGTTGCCGAATGGATGGAACAGTTAAGAATCGTTTTCACGGCCGATCTTGAATCGGAGCAGATTGATTTTGATCTTCGGGCAGACAAGGCAGTCAGGCAAATCACAGCCGATAAAAAACTGATCAACCAGGTACTAATTAATGTAATGAAAAATGCCATGGATGCGGTGAAGGAAAAGGAAGGGGACAAAAAAATTGAAATTCATATTCTGCCACATGAGCATAACAGGGTTTTAATAAAAATATCCAATAACGGGCCTTACATACCACCCGAATTGCAGGACAAGATTTTTGTCCCCTTCTTCACCACAAAAAAGAACGGATCGGGGATAGGGTTAAGTATTTCGCAGGAAATCATGAAACTGCACAAAGGTTCACTCAGCGTACTTTCAATGCCGGAGAATTATACTGTTTTCGTACTGGAGATTTGAATACTGAAATTTTTTATCTTTACTTTTATTAGAATATACCGTATTGAAGAAATCACTTATACACCGGATCTTTTACTTCTATTACGATGGCTTCCGGAGCATGACGGTCGGCAAGAAATTATGGGTGATTATTCTGATCAAGCTATTCATCATTTTTATCATCCTTAAAATTTTCTTTTTTCCGGATCTGCTGAAGAAAAATTTTTCATCCGATAAAGAACGGGGAGAGTATGTGCTGGAAAACCTTTCTAAATAACGTTTGATATGGTTGAAAACATTGATTTATCACTGGTGGACTGGTCAAGGGGGCAATTTGCCCTGACCGCCATTTACCACTGGATTTTTGTTCCGCTAACCCTGGGTCTTTCCTTTATCCTGGCCATCATGGAAACCATTTATGTGCGTACGGGAAGGGAGGAATGGAAAAGAATCACCAAATTCTGGATGACGCTTTTCGGGGTAAACTTTGCCATTGGTGTGGCAACCGGCATCATTCTTGAATTTGAATTCGGGACCAACTGGTCGAATTACTCCTGGTTTGTCGGCGATATTTTTGGTGCACCACTGGCCATCGAAGGCATTATGGCATTCTTTCTTGAATCCACCTTTATTGCCGTGATGTTTTTCGGCTGGAACAAAGTGGGGAAAAAATTTCACCTGACCTCCACGTGGCTTGTAGCCATAGGGGCCAACCTTTCGGCCCTATGGATCCTGGTGGCAAACGCATGGATGCAATACCCTGTGGGTACGCAATTCAATCCCGACCTTGCCCGCAATGAGATGATGAATTTCTGGGATGTCTTTCTTTCACCCGTGGCGGTGAACAAGTTCATCCATACCATCACGTCAGGTTTTGTCCTGGGCTCCCTTTTTGTGGTCGGGGTCAGTTCATGGTTCCTGCTGAAAAAAAGAGAATCAGGGATGGCAAAAAAAAGTATCCTTGTGGCTTCCATTTTCGGACTGGTATCGGGACTGATGCTGGTGTATTCAGGGGACGGTTCGGCACGCCTGATCGCCCGAATCCAGCCGGTGAAATTTGCCTCCCTGGAAGGCCTGTACAAAGGTCGCGAAGGAGCTGGCCTGCTGGCCTTTGGTATCCTGATCCCGGCGAAGGAAACCTCCGGAAGGAAAATACACGAAGTCAAACTGAAGCTGGAAATTCCCAACCTGCTTTCTTACATGGCCACCGGATCATGGAAGGCTTATGTCCCCGGTATCCATGATTTGATTGACGGGAATGCCGAACGCGGGATCATGCCGGCACAGGAAAAGATGAAACGCGGCCTGGTTGCCCGTGAAACCCTGGCAGCGATGAAAGAATCGAGGGATAAGGGGGATACGGCAGCTTACCAGGCGCTGAAGGCAAAATTTTACGACAAAGATTTCATGGAAAATTATTTCAGCTATTTCGGGTACAGTTTTCTGAACGAACCCGGCAGCCTGGTGCCCAATGTACCCCTTACCTTTTACAGCTTTCACCTGATGGTAGGCCTTGGATTTTATTTTCTGCTCCTGTTTTTCGTTTTTATTGTATTGGTATGGTTCAACAAGCTGGATAACAAAAGGATCCTTTTATGGCTTGCCGTTTTTACCATTCCTTTGGCCTATGTGGCCTCCGAAGCAGGCTGGATTGTGGCAGAACTGGGCCGTCAGCCCTGGGTGGTTCAGGATCTTCTGCCGACCGTGGCAGCGGTTTCGCATATTAACGCCAGCTCGGTACAGGTAACCTTCCTGTTGTTTGCTTTCATATTTACAGGCCTGCTGATCGCGGAGATCGGGATTATGATAAAACAAATAAAAATCGGACCAAAGGAAGGAGGAAAATAATATGTTTGAAACATTGTCGCATGCTGCCCTGCAGGAGTATTGGTGGGCTATTATGTCCCTTCTGGGAGGATTCCTGGTGTTCCTGCTGTTTGTTCAGGGCGGCCAGACCCTGCTCTATACCCTGGGGAAGACGGAGACCGAACGCACCCTCCTGGTGAATTCGCTCGGGCGCAAATGGGAGTTTACCTTTACAACCCTTGTCACCTTCGGCGGGGCCTTTTTCGCCTCCTTCCCCCTGTTTTATTCCACCAGTTTCGGAGGAGCTTACTGGGTCTGGATCATTATTCTTTTCTGTTTCGTGATTCAGGCCGTTGCCTATGAATACAGGTCAAAACCAAACAATGTGTTCGGTTCGGGTACCTATGAGAACTTTCTTTTTATTAACGGTGCACTGGGAACTTTTTTACTGGGTGTTGCCGTGGCGACCTTTTTCACGGGATCAAAGTTTTCGGTAGATTTCAGCAATATAACCCACGCGTCAGACACAGCCATTTCGCGCTGGGAAACAGGAACACATGGTCTTGAAGCCTTGCTCAATTTACAGAACCTGGCCCTGGGCCTCGCGGTTTTCTTTCTGGCAAGGGTGCTGGCCATTCTCTACTTCATGAATAATGTGGAGGAAGAAAATATAGGAAAACGGGCGCGGAAACATTTAATCCTTAACGCGGTACCCTTTGTGCTCTTTTTTCTTTTCTTCGTTATCCGGCTCTTGTTGATAAAGGGTTTTGCAGTAGATCCAGTCTCCGGGGAAGTGTCGCTTGAACCTTATAAGTACTTGCATAACCTTATACAGGTGCCGGTCTTAGCGGTTCTTTTTCTTGGCGGTACCGCACTGGTTTTATTCGGGATTATTCGGCCGGTCCTTAAAACAACCACAGCGGGCATATGGTTTGCCGGCACCGGTACGGTTCTCGTTGTCTTTTCTTTGTTTGCCCTGGCCGGATACAACCACACCGCGTATTATCCATCCACCTTTGATCTGCAAAGCTCCCTTACCATCCACAACAGCTCTTCCAGCAAATACACGCTGACGGCTATGAGTTACGTCTCGCTGCTGGTGCCGGTTGTATTTGCCTATATATTCATTGCCTGGAGATCGATCAACAACAAGAAGATCGATACCGGGGAGGTGAAAAATGAATCCCATGTTTATTAAACTTCTGAAACGATGGCTATAACATCCATATTGACCCTGCTAAGCTGGCCTGTCGTGATCGTGGTCAGCTATTTCCTTATCCGGTGGGCGGTAAACCGGTATGAAAAAAAGTACAGGGATTAAAAAGAAGCAGGCACGTCTCCAAAGGCTTCAGGTCGCTGATTCGGCTGAGG
>JAGDMB010000167.1 GCA_017860375.1 Bacteroidota bacterium
CATCAAACCATGTCTCATACGAATCAACAGCAGCTGAAAATTCCAGCGTCATGGATCGCTGTATGGCAATATCAGAAAATGAATCGGTCAACTCCTTTATATAGCTGACAATATCTCCCTTTTTCAGGTTAAGTTTCATTTTGTTAAGATCAATCTTTCGTAAGTCAATGATCTGATCAATCAACCGTAATAGCCGGTCAGCATTTCTTTTAATAAATTCTATTTGCCGCGCTAACCGCTGATCATTTTCAAATAAGGCAGTGATTTTTTGCAAAGGAGCAAGTATCAACGAAAGCGGAGTTCGGAATTCATGAGAGATATCCGTATATAATTGTATTTTGGCATTATACAGTTCCTCGGCTTTTTCCCTCTCCATATGTTCCCATCTGGCTTCATGGATTAAATGGGCCCTTATCAGTATTAGCTTTCTGAACAAATAAAGCAACAGGATAAACAACAAGGAAAATGAAAAAAGAGCGAAGGAAGTTTTCCACCAGGGAGGCAATATCCGGATATTTAAAATGGTTGGGACCTCATTCCAAACCCCATCGCTGTTAGATGCTTTTACCATGAAGTGATAGGTTCCCTGACTAAGGTTTGTATAGGTAGCATATCTTCTGTCAAATGAGGTATAGATCCAATCCTGATCAAAACCTTCCAATCTGTATGCATACTGGGTTTCTTCCGGATTGAGGTTGTTCAAGGCAACAAATTCCAGCGAAAAAGCCGTTGTAGGATAGGTTAAGGTAATTTTGTCCGTATACTGAATATTTTTTGAAAGGATTTTTCTTCCATGGATCTCATCTCCTATCTTAACCTCTTTATTCTGAATAATTAATTTGGAAATGAAAACAGGGTAGGTTGTGCTGTCGTCAACAATGTGCTCCGGATAAAAGGAAATGAGTCCGTTGATTCCGCCAAAAAAAATTTCACCGTTTTCACTTTGATATGAGGCATCCCACAAAAAAGAATTGGAAAGAATGCCATCACTTTCAAAATAGCTTTTGAAATGTTCCGTTTGTGTGTTGAACTTTCCCAATCCGTGATTGGTACTGATCCAGATATTCCCATTGCGGTCACTGGCAATACCATAAACAGAATTATCGGGAGCACCCAACGATTTGTCATATTTGAAAAATTCTGCGCGGCCTTTCTTCTCATCCATCTTAATCAGTCCATCCACATTTGAACCCAGCCAGAAAACAGTATTTTCATCTTTAAAAATGGTAGTAAAACTGTTATCGATGTTGGCATGATGTATGTCCTTGATATTTTCATATATAATAAGGCTATCCCTCTTGTTTTCATGAGTTAACAGGGTATCGGAATTGACATACAGTTTGCAGTATCCCCTGTTCCATGATGCGATCCTGAAAATATTGGGTGCCTCATACAGAACTGACTGAATATTGATTCCCTGTACTTCAGGCAATTGATTGATCCGATCTCCATAATGCTCCAACTGCTTGTTGCGTGGATCATATACATAAAATCCGTTCTGTGAACCAATCCATACTCTGCCTGCAGCATCTTCCTTGAAATCCTGAACCTCAAGATTGTCATTGAAATGAAAGCGTGTAAATACCAGATCCCGGGAAGAATAAATATTTTCTGCAAAACAAAAACCTTTATCAAATGTGCCCACCCATAGCCTGTTTGACCTGTCAACATAGATGGCCGTAATGTAATTTGAACTGATGGTTCTGTTATTCAAAGGATCAAATTTGTAATGAATGATTTTTTCAGGTTGCTCGGGGTTGATCCTGTTTACCCCGTCGCTGTACATGCCGATCCATAAATGCTGGTAATTGTCTTTATAGACAGAGCGGACACCACTTCCCGAAAGACTATTCGGGTCCCCGGGAATTTGCCTGTACTGAACAAAATCCTTAAGGCTTATATTCAGTTTGGATAATCCTTTGCCCATATAAGTGATCCAAAGTATTCCCGTCCCATTCCCATAAATTCCGGTTATTTTTTCATCCAGAATACTGTTGGGATTATCAATCTCATGGGTATAAAAAGAAAACTTTCCATCCACCTTATTGATTTTATAAAGGGATTTATCAATAGCTATCCAGATAATACCTTTATTATCCTTACAGAGAGCATTGATGGGCCTCAAACTCCAGGAGTATGTTTCAGCATCTGAAGCGGTGGACACTTTCATGTAGCCGGCAAGGCTGTGAAATTGATAGTTCTTTTTATCAAACAGAACAATGCCTGCATCCGTACCTAACCAGATCAGCCCATCCTTATCCAATACCATGGAACTGATGCTGGTCATATTGTGTGCTATCCCTTCATCAGTGTAGAAGTGCTCGATTTTTTTTGTCTTAATGTCGAATTTTTTTAAACGGTCAGCCGCAATCCATAACACGTCCAGTTCCTGATCATAAATAATATCTCCGGCCAGGTCACCGTGGAAGTGCTCAGCCGTTCTGGCATCAATATCAATTTTATTCAGGCCTAAAGCGGTATTGACCCATAAAAATCCCTCTGAATCCTGCGCAATTACCCTGCGTCCTCTTGGAATAATATTACTTGTAAGAAAAGAGGCATCTTCTGACTCATTTTTGAAATGGTAAAATACACCCAATTCCTTATTAAACTTATTTAATCCTTTGCCCAGGGTTCCAATCCAGATATTTCCATTCTTATCCTCCGATAGGGTGCTAATGAAATTATAGGAAACGGAAGCAGAATCGACCGGATTGTATAAATAGTTCACAAAATTGGAACCATCAAATTGCTGCAATCCTGTAGCGGTAGCAAACCATACATACCCTTCCCTGTCTAAATAGACAAATTCAACGGAATTGCTTATCAATCCGTCATTCACATTATAATGGGTACAAATTATTTCGGAATTTTGAGCCTTCAGTACAACATGAGCATACCCTATTGTTACCAGGAAGAATAATAAAACCTTATAATTTTTTGTGCAATCCATTCGCGAGGAGAAAGCTTTGCATGAGGCAAGAGTCCTGACTGAAGACTTATTGCTCATGAGTTTTTGTCAATCCTACTCAAATTTAAAGATAAATATGGGAAATCGGGGAATAACGGAAGCCTTTTTTAAAAGGAGCAAAAAACATGATTATTATTGTGTCCTGCTTCTGGTTCAGAATTTTCGACTTTTATTTGCCGGAAATCTCGGAATCAACTACATTGCGGCATTTAATTACACTATTATTTACGACTTTATTGAGCATGTAAAAATATGGTTACGAATCAAGCGAAGCGAGCTTGGATAACACTTACCTTACTGACTCTGATTATCAATGCTGCCGTTGCTGTCAAACCCATAAACAGTCATACATTGCCTGCAAAGGATGACAGCAGCAAAAAGGCAAATGAACCCTCCAGAGTGTATACGACTACCCGGTTGACCACCGCGAAACCCGTTGTGGATGGAAATCTCAATGATGCTTGCTGGGAAACAGGTACATGGGCGGGTGATTTTGTCCAGTGGATACCAAACGAAGGTGCCCCGGCTTCCCAGCAAACGAAATTGAAAATTCTGTACGATGATGAAAATGTATATGTCGCAATAAGGGCTTTTGACAATGAACCCTCCAAAATACAGCGGCGGGCAGGACGCCGTGATGAATTCCAGGGAGACATGGTCGGAGTGTGTTTTGACAGCTATCATGACCACCGTACCGGTTTTGAATTTGACCTCTCTGCGTATGGTCAGAAAGCGGATGTGCTGCTGACCAATCCATGGGATACCGATTTCAACTGGAATGCGGTGTGGACAGGGAAAGTGGGGATGGAAGACTCCGCATGGGTGGCCGAAATGGAAATACCACTGAGCCAGCTCCGGTACAGCAACGAAACCGATCAGGTATGGGGACTTCACTGCTGGCGATGGATCAACCGGCTGCAGGAAGAAAGTGACTGGGAACCGCAATCCTCCACGAGTCCGGGCATGCTGTATTTGTTCGGAGAATTGCGTGGCATCAGCGGTTTGCAGAAATCAAGGGGGTTCGAGATAATGCCTTATGCCGTGGGTAAACTGAATACATTCGAGAAACAACAGGGCAATCCCTTTACAGAAGACGGACGATCGTGGTCAGGTACGGTAGGTGCCGATGCGAAAATCGGCATTTCCAGCAACTTCACCATGAATCTGACGGTTAATCCCGATTTCGGGCAGGTGGAAGCCGATCCCTCCGTCATGAACCTGACGGCGTTTGAAACTTACTACGACGAGAAACGACCCTTCTTCCTGGAGGGTAAAAATATCTTTGATTATAGTCTTGACGATATGATCCTTTTCTATTCCAGGCGTATTGGTCATGCTCCCACCTATACCCCGGAAATCAACAGCGATGAATACCTTAAGATGCCGGATAATACCACTATTCTGGATGCATTAAAAATTAGCGGCAAGACGGCTGGCGGCTTTTCAATGGGAATGCTGCAAAGCTTTACATCCAGCGAAAATGCCATTATTTCTACAGGCGATGAAAACAGCCGGAAGGAAACAGTGGAACCCTATACGAATTATATGGTGGGAAGGGTTCAGCAGGATTACAAACAGGGAAATACGGTAATCGGGGGGATTTTTACCTCGACAAACCGTTTTATTAAAGAGGAATCCCTGTCGTTTATGAACCGGGCAGCGTATACGGGTGGGGTTGACCTTCTGCACCAGTGGCAGGATAAAAAATATTTCGTGGATGCCAAATTTATTGGCAGCTATGTGGCAGGAGATGAAACGGCTATCCTGAACCTGCAGCGTTCATCGGCGCGGTATTACCAGCGCCCCGATGCCGATTATTTGGAGCTGGACAGCACACGAACATACCTCGCCGGTTCGGCAGGCAGCATCAAAATCGGCAGAAAAAGCAAGGGGCTCTGGCGTTATTCCACGGGTATCGGCTGGTTTTCTCCCGGCCTTGAGTTGAACGATATCGGCTACATGCAGACGACGGATATTATCCGGCAAACGAATCAGGTATC
This sequence comes from Bacteroidota bacterium, assembly GCA_017860375.1. GTDB lineage: Bacteria > Bacteroidota > Bacteroidia > Bacteroidales > UBA10428 > UBA5072. The sequence goes on from JAGDMB010000167.1 coordinate 4,972, forward strand.
CTATTTTGTGAATAAACCGGTATCCGTCTTCCGTACCTATTCTGTTGGCTTTGACCAGGGCAATCACTGGGATTTCGGAGGGAGGTACCTGGTTTCCGATTTTGAACTGGAGACCCGGTTCGAATTCCGTAAAAAATGGGTAATAGCCGTCCATCCCGGTTTTCAGACACAGAGTCTCGACACCCGCCTCCTGCGTGGCGGTGAGGCCATGCTGATTCCCCCTTCCTGGAGGGTGTATGTATCGGCAAATACTGATTATGCAAAAATGATTTATTTCGGTTTGGATGGCAGCTTCCAACAATCAACGGAAAAGTCTTCCCGTGATTTTGACATCAGCCCGGGCATTATTTTTCGTCCTGTGAATACACTTAAGCTTGTTGCGGGACTGTCGTACTCCTATCATTATGATCAGCTCCAGTACATCGAAACCGTTGATTACCAAATGAAGAAACAATACATTCTCGGTACCATCGATCAAAATACGCTGGGCCTGCAGTTCCGGATTGATTACAGCATAACGCCTGAACTTTCAGTACAATACTATGGAAGTCCCTTCGTTTCCAGGGGCCTGTTCTCCGAATATAAGGCAGTAACCGATGCTCTTTCTGACGAGTATTCATCGCGTTTTGCGGTCTTCACCAATCCGGTGAAAATGAACGACAGCATCTTCTTCGACGAAAATAACGATGCCGTCCCGGATTACTCGGTATCCGATCCGGATTTCAACTTTTTGCAGTTCCGTTCCAACCTGGTAGCACGATGGGAATACAGGCCGGGTTCGGTCATCTACCTGGTTTGGTCAATGGACAAAACCGGCAGTGCCGAACCGCTGGATGCTGCCCTGGGCGAATCCATGAAGCAATTCGGGAATATTCATCCGAACAATATTTTCCTGGTGAAGTTCAGTTACTGGTTTTCGCTGTAGGGTATTATGATGCCAAACACTGCCTGTAAGGTGAAATAACCATCGTGCTGTTATTTTTGTAACAAAAAC
>JAGDMB010000168.1 GCA_017860375.1 Bacteroidota bacterium
CCCGGAATATCCACAATTTCTACCGTGGCAGGGACGATCCGGTCGGTAACCTGAAATTTCCCGAGCTCAAACAAACGCGGATCGGGAACATGAATGATCCCGATATTGGATTTGGACGAGGTGAAGGCAAAGTTGGAGGTTTCGGCCTTGACATTCGACATGCAATTGAAGAGGGTGGTCTTCCCGACGTTTGCCAGTCCGATGATTCCGCATTGAAGGCTCATGGGTTTTACATTTTTACCCTGCAAAAATACATTTAAAATCGAACCGGGGAAATGAAAAGAGAATGGATAACAAATGGCCAACCTGTTTTTTTAGAAGTTCTGATCTGAAATTGGTCACTCCCAATACAGTTTAATTAAGAAAACCGCCTGCCCGGGCAGGCTGACAGGAATAGAAACAGAACCCTCCCTGACCTTTATTTTCACAGGACCCTTTGTCATCTTCAGCGCGCCGGCCTTTTCAAGCTCCGAATATTGCTGAGGCGAAGGATTTTGAGGAGATCCCATTCGTTTCCACACCTCGTATGAATTGCTGTTTTCCTGGTCTATCCGGTACTGAACCATCATGGCTTTTTTGGCCGGTATGTCCGTAATAACGAGATTCACCCCTGTCAGCGGACGGAGAATATTCACATCATGATAATTCCACAGCATAATGCTCGCGGCTGAATCGCTGCAAACGGCAAACGCGCTGATATCGGGTTTGTCTCCTCTAACGCTGGAATCCCTGATGGTGAAATAATCATAAGACAGGTCACCCGAAACTTCCACCCGTTTACCCTCCATCATTCCAAACATCCTGAACACATTCAGTACCGGTTTATCCACCCCGTTTGTTGCAAGGTCGCGGTACCCGTTGAACCAGGGCTGGCCTTCAAATTCAAAGGCCCAGGTGACGATACCCTTCAGGTTCACGCCGGATTGATCAGCCAGGTCGTAGATGCGTGAAAAAGAAGCGGCCGTGTAACTCGAATACAGGGTGCCGTTCCGGTATGCGTTTTCAGGATAATCCTGCATCGAACAGGCCGCACATCCTTCCGGATCACATTCGCCGATGATCACGGGTAGGTGTTTCAGTTCCGGGAAGGAAGCTACAATCTCAAAACCGCTTGAAATATCGCGCAATTGTGTACCCATATTCATGGTTACTACACTGTCGGTCAGGGTGGGCCTGCCTTTTGCATGGAAAGCTATAAAATCAAGCGGGGCGCCTTTTTTACCGGTGACATAATTTTCGCCGGCGAGAATATGATTCAGAAACGCGATGATGAATTCCCTTGCGTCTTCCCAGGAAGGGCCGGTGGCATTCGGCCCGCCCATGACCGCGGTGGGCAGGGCACGCTTTACGGCATCCGCTGTGTAATCATATAGTTTCAGATATTCTTCTGTCGTTCCCTGCCAGTATCCGATATTGGGCTCGTTCCACAATTCCCAGTACCAGCTTTCCACTTCTTCACGTCCGTAGCGTTCCACCGAATGCCTGACCCATTGGTACACCAGTTCGGCCCATTTCTTATAATCTTTCGGAGGGTAGGCCCAGCCTGTATAGATCTCTTCATAGCGGGCCCCGGGTTTCCAGCTGTGCTGATACGGTTCGGGTTTTACCGACAGGGCCTTGGGCATGAATCCGATCTCCACAAAAGGTCTCATCCCCCGTTCGACATAGGTGTCAAAGATCTTATCCACCAGGGTCCAGTCGTAAACCGGATGGCCGTTCTTATCTTCCGTGTATGCATTGGTCGATCCCCATTTTAGGGCCGGTGTACCATCGCCCGTCGTCAGTAAGTTGTGGGCCCGTACATATACCGGCACCGGGCTCAGGGCAGCAAGCTCCGATAAAAGCTTCTGACCATCCTTCCCATAGGTGTAATTTGGTTCGTCGTAGCCAAACCAGGCCCAGGCTGGAGTCATCGGTCCTTTTACATGCGCGAGGTTTACCTGAACGGAGAGAGGCGTTGCCGAAGATTCCGGTGACGGAACGGTATTTCTGCAGGAGAGGATCAGGGGAAAGATAAGAAGGAGATTTGCCAGGGATTTCATATATAGCATTGTTAATGATGAATGGACAGTTGATCTGGCTCCTTAAAGTTTCTTTTCCAACAATTTCTTTACCCTCATAATCTCGATGCCTGCCTCGATCACGGCACCCAGACCGTGCAATTCGTTCAGCTTTGACGGGCGGTTATAATAGAATACCAGGTCATCCTGTATACCTGTGCCGATGCATACATACTTCAACTGTCCGTCGGCAGTGATCATGTTGTTCTTAAGTCCTTCCCAGCCCGCCAGGGCAATGGTGGCATAACGTTTATCGATCCATCCTTCGTTCACGGCATGGGCGATGGTATAAACAAACATCGAGGTGCAGGAGGATTCCTGGTAGGAATCGTTCTTGTCGAGCAACTGATGCCAAAGACCTTTCCCGTTCTGGTATTTCGCTATTCCCAGGATGTGTTTCTCAAGGTTCTTCAGGATCTCTCCGCGCCGGGGATGGTCGGCGGGAAGCCTGTCCAGCAGATGCACGGTGGCCATCATCACCCAGCCGTTGCAACGGCCCCAGTGGGCCACCCCGTTGCGGTTGAGGTCGCTGTAATAGCAGTGATAGTATAATCCCTTGTCCTCATTCCACAGGTATTTATTGAAATTCAGTACCTGGGTGACGGCATCATCGAAATATTTCGGATCTCCGGTAAGTTCTCCCATGCGGGCCAGGAAGGGGACACTCATAAACAGGTCATCGGCCCAAAGGGTCATTTCGTGCGGACCCTTTCTTACCAGGGTCTTATCCTCCAGGCGGTCTTGTTTGTTCAAAATATGATCGGCGATCCGGTCGAAATAATCCCGCAATTCCTGCGAGGGTTTTCTTTTATAGGCTTCTATGGCGCTGGCCCCCATGGCCCCGCAGTCGTCGAGCTCCCGGATGGAAAAAAGCTCCCGGTAAGGATAACCCCATCGCGGCATGCCGGGCTTATAGCGGGCTTCAAAAACCTTGTAGTTGTCAAAACCGAAATAGACCTGTTTTATGCAATGCTGAGTGTACCTGTCATCCTGTAAAAAGTCGCCCAGGTCGGCCATGGCCATATTGATGACCCCGTTTGCATAATGCCAGCTGAGGAATTCGCTCCTGAATTTGACCAGCGTATCTTCCGGCACCTCGCTGGCGGTGTTGTAGATCAGTTTACCGGATTGTGCGGTAAATCCATAGTGCGTTTCGGCCAGGATACGGTCAGCAATGCTGCGGACCACGGTTTCGTCGCCGGACTCCGACTGGCCCTTTGTTCCGGCTAATAGTGCCAGCAAGAGCATAAGCAGGAAAAGCTTTTTCATAGAATTTGTTTTAATTATTCCGTGTTTTTGTTATGAGTTCCTGTTGGTTCAAAGGTAAAATATATACGGGGAAAAAACCGTCGTTTTTCAAAATGTCTGAACCGTAAAGGGTAGGAGGTCATAAAAAAGCAGTTGCATAAATTGACGTCATTAATTATTCGCGCATCAATTTATTCTTGTCTTAAAAATGATAAATTAGCATTTTATTCATTAACAAATAAAGCCATGATGATGATTATTCTGATTATTCTGGTTGTGTTGGCATTCCTTGCCATGATCCTGTACAACAGACTGGTGAAACTCAGGAACAACCGCGAAAATGCATTTGCCGATATCGACGTGCAGCTGAAACAGAGGCTCGACCTTATACCCCAGCTGGTAGAAGCAGTGAAAGCCTATATGAAACATGAAAGTACCGTGCTTTCCGATATCACCAATGCACGCACCAATGCAATGCAGGCTAAAACAATTAATGAGAAGATAGTGGCCGAAACCCAGCTGTCGAATGCCTTGCAGGGACTTAAGGTGGCGGTTGAAGCGTATCCCGATTTAAAGGCAAGCCAGAATTTCATCCAGCTCCAGGAGGAAATAGCCGACATCGAGAACAAGCTGGCTGCCGCACGCCGGTTTTTCAACTCGGCGACCAAAGAACTCAACAATGCGGTGGAAACTTTTCCTTCCAACTTTATTGCGGATATGTTCAAATTCAAACGTGAACCCATGTTTGACCTGGGTACCGATCAGCGCGCAAAATCAGAGGAAGCCCCCAAATTAAATTTTTAAACGGGGATGAAATATGTAGGTCTCCATACGCAGATCTGGAAGAACAACATAAAATCGACTGTTTTACTGATCTTGTTCCCGGCTGTTATCTTTCTGCTGGTTTGGCTTTTCCTATATTTTCTGTCGGAACAACCGGTGCAACGGATCTATTACACCAACCAGAACTTTCTGAAATTTATACCCTGGGTATCAATAGCCGTGTTTACCTGGTTTCTCATTGCCTTCCTTTTCCATTCCAGCATGATACGGAAGGCCACCGGTTCTGTTCCGCTTGAACGAACTGAAAACAAAAGAGTGTATAACCTTGTAGAGAATTTGTGCATTGGTGCGGGAATGAAAATGCCCAAAATCAACCTCATCGAAGATGATTCACTGAATGCATTTGCGAGCGGCATCAATGCATCCACTTTCACGGTATCGTTATCCAGGGGTATTATCGATAGACTGAACGATGAGGAACTGGAAGCGGTCATCGCACATGAGCTGACCCATATCCGGAACCGCGATGTCAGACTGTTGATCGTGTCCATTATATTCGTCGGGATATTTGCCTTTGTAACCGAAACCCTTCTGCGCTCCTTGCGTTTCAGCGGGGGAGGGAACAACAGGGGTAAAAAGGAAGGCCTTGCCGTTCTTATTGCTTTGCTGCTGGCTGCCGTGGGGTACCTTTTATCCAGTATTTTCCGGTTTGCCCTCTCAAAAAAGCGGGAATACCTGGCAGATGCCGGAGCCGCGGAGATGACAAAAAATCCGCTGGCCCTGGCCTCGGCGCTGGAGAAGATTTCGGTTGACCCCCGTATCGAAGCCGTCAGCCGTAAAGATGTTGCGCAGATGTTCATTGAAAATCCGAAAGAAAAAGAAAAAAGCATCCCTTCCTTTTCTCTCTCCGTTGTTTTCTCCACACACCCACCCATTGAAAAAAGGATCGAATTATTACGGCAATTTTAAGACCTGTCGAATTGAAATTTCAGGTGCGGATTGGTCTGTGAAGAAAAAACGGATAAAGGAATAAATCATGTTGTGAATTTCACGGAGCCATAGCCTGAGCTCCATTGATGCAGGTCATGAAGCGGAAAGAGGCAATATTGTGGGCAGTTTAATTCAACGCCTAAAGTGCGCAATTGACATATATTGATTTTATTGTATATTTGAATTGATATCAATCTAATTATTCAGTTTTTTATCAAAACAAAAAAACCACCATGAAAAATCAAATGCAGGCAAATCCCGCTTCGCAAGCGGTTTACGGTTTAGGTCTTATCGGGGCCGCCATTTATTTTATATCCCATGCCACCACTTTCTGGCTCGGTGTTGTCGGATTCCTGAAAGCCATTGTATGGCCGGTATTTTTGGTTTACCAGGCATTCGGGAAGCTGGCCATGTAAAGATACAATTATAATCCTTTTCCGTCTAGCCGTGTTCCGCCATGATCGAAGCAAACCATGATGAAAGCGAGGCGAGCGGATCACATTGCCGGGGATGGCCTTATACAATGCTGAATCCCCATTGTGGGTTATGGGTACGGCGCCATGAACAGGTTTGAAAAATAATTCTGTCACATGAAATCTATTGTTTTTGTTCGTGTATTGATTATGGCGCTGGCAATTCTTTCCGCCTGTGAAGATGACGACAGGGAAATTGTATACCCCAAAACGGGCCACTTCGGAGAAAATCTGCTTCAGGCTGATTCTGTAGATGTGATTAGTTCGGGTAACCTGGGGGGAAAAAAGACATCGTATTGTATTAAGGCCGAATTGCCCGAGAAGACGGCAGTGAGATTAATTATTACGCACAAATCTGACAATTACGGTCTTTTGTTTTATGATACGAAT
>JAGDMB010000169.1 GCA_017860375.1 Bacteroidota bacterium
AAGATCGACTATATTGTTGCGAACCACTCTGAAATTGATCACAGCGGGGCATTGCCCGAACTTCTGGAAGCCATACCCGACACACCGGTATACTGCACGGACTGGGGGGTGAAAGTACTCAAGGGTCATTATCATAAAGACTTGAATTTCAGGATTGTTAAAACCGGTGACAGGCTTGCCCTTGGATCAAAAGAACTTGTCTTTATCCAGGCCACCATGCTTCACTGGCCTGACAGCATGTTTACCTACCTTACGGGTGATAATATATTATTCAGCAACGACGCCTTCGGCCAGCACTATTGCTCGGAATTCCTTTTTAACGACCTGGTTAACCAGGAGGAACTTTTCCAGGAAGCCATTAAATACTACGCAAATATTCTTACACCTTACAGTCATCTGGTGGATAAAAAGATCAAAGAAGTGGTGGCCCTCAATGTACCGCTTGATATGATCTGTACCAGCCACGGTGTGATATGGCGCGAAAATCCTTTGCAAATCGTTCAGAAATATGCGGAATGGGCAAACGCTTATCAGGAAAACCAGGTTACCCTTATTTACGATACCATGTGGAATGGCACACGCATCATGGCGGAAAACATAGCAAAAGGCATCCACATGGCCGATAAAACCATCAATGTGAAACTATTCAATGCTTCCAATACGGATAAAAACGATATTCTCACGGAAGTATTCCGGTCAAAAGCAATTCTGGTTGGTTCTCCTACCATTAACAAAGGCATATTGTTTTCCATAGCCGGTATTATGGAGGCTATACGGGGACTGGGCTTTAAGAATAAAAAAGCAGCAGCATTCGGCTGTTATGGCTGGCACGGGGAGTGCATTGCCGTCATAGACGACATGATTAAAAATGCAGGGTTTGAACTGTTGGCCGAAGGAATTAAAATAAACTGGAATCCGGATGAACAGGGTATCGCTCAATGCATTGAATTCGGACAATCGGTCGCAAAAAAACTGTAAGCCAGGAATGCACCAGCAGTTTCAATTTACTATCAACATTTTACCGGATCTTGAAACTCCCCTTTTTGTATTGATTTTGACCATATAAACACCCCCGGCATAGTGGGCAACGGGAATGCTTACCACACCCCTGCTGTCACCCAGACTGATTTTCTCGACGATTTGACCCTGTGCATTGGTTATCTCAAGGGTCCCGGTGCGCTGATCTTCATTCAGTTTATAATCAAGATGCACTACTTCGCGGGCAGGAACAGGATAGGCACTCAAGGCAATCCCCGTTTCCTCATCCATCTGGCCATGATTGGCAATGGAGACAGGCAATGTTCCGGGAAGGCTGTATACATCATAGCTGTATAATCCTTCATTAATATAATACACATCAAGGATCATTTTCGCCCCGGCATCGGTATTTGTCAGGGAAGAAACTATGGTGGAATTGGTCGCTGTTGAGCTGCAAAGCCATGCATTCGTATTCTCCACATCCGACTGGAACAGGATACTTCCATCCTGGTGAAAAAGAAGCACCTGGGCATATTCAGCATAGTCACTGTTATAATAGACCAGCTGGCCCATCATGTCTATGTCGTCATCCCGATCAAAGACATTTTCCGATATATAGCTGATGTACAATGATGGCGAATTATAATCCGAAATAATAAAAAGTGGATCGAGGTCAATGGAAATGGTTGTGAACTCCGAATAATCAAGGTTGTAAAAGACATATTGATAGAAAGTGCTGTCCATCCGGTTAACCAGACACATTTTTTGTCCGCTGTTTTCCAGCCTTATGGTTTGAATATTTATGGAGGCCTGATCGTCGAATGCATGTTCTTTTACTACCTGTGCTGCAGCATTATATGCAACCAAAGCACCCGTCAGGAATATTGCTATTTTTTTCATATTAGTACGTATAAGGTTATCCATTTATTAACTTAAGCCAACTATTTATCTGGAATGCAAAAGTAATGCCTTAATTTGTTTTCCGATAAAATTATTTACTCGTTTATTTTGGGATCCCGGAATCAGAAGAGCTTCTATGATTTTTTTAGTATTTTTACTTCAAACCCTATACAAGGAAAGCATATGAATATTCCTCCGGGAAACAGCAGATCCCTGTTATGGCTTCAGGCTGCCATTTTCATTTTTCCTTTGCTGATCTATTCCAACACCATCGGCCACGATTACGCGCTGGATGATGCCATGGTCATAACGCAGAATGAATATACGCAGAAGGGCTTCAGTGGACTGAAGGAACTGTTCACAGAAGATTCCTTTGCGGGTTTTTACCATGATAAAAAAGTAGACCTGCCGGGCGGTCGTTATCGCCCTTTATCCATCGCCACGTTTGCCGTTGAATTTGCTTTGTTCGGACTCAATCCTCATCTCAGTCACCTGATCAACATTCTTCTCTATGCATTTACGGGGATAATACTGTATCATACTCTCCGCCTCCTTTTCAGGTACAAGAACGGTTCTCCTTTTTTGTTGAGCATTCCGGTCCTCGCCACTTTTATCTTCCTGGCCCATCCCCTCCACACCGAAGCCGTAGCCAATATAAAGGGCAGAGACGAAATCCTGTCCCTTTTGTTTTCGCTGCTTGCGCTGATCTCAGCCGTAAGGTATACGGATAAAAGGCAGTGGCCCCTGTTGATCCTATGCTTTGCATTTTTGTTTCTGGGACTTCTTTCAAAGGAGAATGCCATCACTTTTATGTTTATCCTGCCCCTGGCGGTTTTTTTCTTCCGTGAAGTTCCTGTCAGGCAGCTTGTTATCGTTTCCGCTCCGGCCATCGCAGCATCGCTCCTGTACTTTTTGATCCGCATCTCCATAACCGGTGGGTTTCAGGTTAGCGCTGCCCATGAACTGATGAATAATCCATTTATCTATGCCTCCGTGAATCAAAAATATGCCACCATCGTATTGACCCTGGGAATTTACCTGAAACTCCTGTTCTGGCCTCATCCGCTGACATTCGACTATTATCCCTACCATATCGAACTGACGGGATGGCATGATGCAGGCGTTATCACCACCCTCGCGGTATACCTCGTCCTGATTTTTTATGCCATTAGCGCCATCCGCAGCAAGAAACCGGCTGCCTTTTCAATCCTGTTCTTCGTTATTTCACTGCTTCCGGTATCCAATCTTTTCATCAACATGGGAACCTTTATGAATGAAAGGTTCACATACCAGGCATCGGTGGCATTCGCAACCGGTTTAACAGGATTCATCCTCGGCGTCATGGACATGAAAGGGTTCCCAAAGCTGCTGAAAAAGCAAACGGTCAGGGCAATGTTATTTTCGGTTGTCATTCTGTCATTTTCCACTCTTACGTTTGCACGCAATTTTGCCTGGAAAAACGACTATACGCTGTTTCTTACCGATGTTAAAACATCCTCAAACAGTGCCAAAAGCAACTGTGCGGCAGGAGGAGTATTGCTTGATAAAGCCATTGCCATGTCAGAGGAAGGACCAAAGAAGGAGTACCTTGAACAATCGATCCGGTATCTTACACAGGCTACCGTGATTGATCCAACGTATTCCGATGTGTGGCGCAAGCTGGGAAGAGCATCATTTGAGTTAAACCATAATGTTCCTGCTTCCTTCCGGTACTATTACACCGCCCTCTCGATCAATCCGGGCGACGAAATGGCGTATTCCAATATTCATTTTATCCTGTCCGGTTACGACAGCATTGACCGGAAAATCAAGTTGTACGAAGAACTGTTAAAAATCAATCCGAAAAGGTCCGAAATTTATGGTCAGCTTGGGTTGTTGCACGGAAAGGAGAAAAAGGATTATCCGGCTTCCATTGCCTGTTTTAAGGAGGCTGTCCGGCTGAATCCCTCGTATAAGGAAGCCTACAAGGGACTTGGTGCAGCCTACCAAATGACAGGTGAGTACACAGAATCCCTTCATTGGCTTGAGTACGCTTTAAAGCTAGATACGATGGATGCCGGAACGTATAAATTGATGGGGAATTCCATGCTTAAAACAGGAAACAGGGAAAAAGCCGAACTTCTTTTCTCCAGGGCGGATCAGTTGAAAAAGAATTCCCGTCAGAATTGATATTGAATGGCAATTGCACCCTGAATTAGGTTGGATCCTCACCTGAAAAACTGCTGTGCGGATTCTAAGATAAAAAGCCTGCCGTTCAACCCGGTATGATCATTGCCGTCAGTTATTCAGATCCCGGCCGGTTCTTGCTCTTGCTGACCTTTCCACTTCGGATTTAATTTGCTTTTTCGATAACCGTACGCAAAATACAATCCCAAGCCAATCAACAGCCAGATTGCGAATCTCATCCAGGCATGGTTTCCAAGTCCCGTCATCAGGTAGAGGTTGGCCAGTACGCTTATTACGGGTATCAGGGAGAATTTTTTCCGGATGCTGACCCCACTGAACACGATGGCTATAACGACAAAAATGCCCATGGGAAGGTTTGATGCCAGGGCGGTGGGAGCATGGACAATCCATGCAGAAAGTTCGCTAAAAACCGATTTTCCTCCGGCGCTGATAATTAAGGATGTTACCAGCACAATGATCCAGACAGGGATCAGAAAATGCCGGCTGTTCAGGTAAGGAATCCTGTATCCTTTGTGCGGCCGTTTCTCGTCTCTGTCGATAAGCAGGATACCTCCGGATACAAGGACAAATGCAAACAGGGTGCCAATGCTCGTAAGATCGGTCACTTCGGTAAGGTTTACAAAAAAAGTAGGGAGCGCGACAATCACACCGGTAATGATGGTAGCAAAGGCCGGTGTGCGATAGCGTATGTGCAGTTTCGAAAAAAGCGGTGGTAAAAGGCCATCCCGGCTCATGCTCATCCAGATGCGCGGCTGTCCCACCTGGAAAACCAACAGAACTCCGGTCATCGCAATTATTGCACCCACGGCAATCACACCCGAGAGCCTGGTCAGATGGTATTTCTGGAAAACAAAGGCCAGCGGATCGCCCACACCCAGCTCAGAATAGTGGACCATACCGGTAAGCACAAGGCTAATGGCTATATAGAGGAAAGTGGTGATGATCAGCGCATATACCATGGCCCTGGGAAGATCTTTTCGGGGATTCCTGCACTCTTCAGCAGTGGTCGATATGGCATCAAAACCGATATAGGCAAAAAATACGCCGGAGATGCCTTTCATCATACCGGCAAATCCATTGGGCGCAAATGGATGCCAGTTTTCCGGCTTAACCAGAAAGGCACCGATACCGATCACGAGCAGCAGTATGGCAAGCTTTATCAGAACGAACACGTTCGATGCCATCTTGGTTTCATGTATTCCGATGTATACCAGCCAGGTAATAAAAAAGGTGATTAAAACGGCCGGAAGGTCTATGATCAAAGGTATTCCGGCAAGGCGGGGTGCATGATCCCACGCCAGGTAACCATCCCTTACCACCGCAGTCAGCTGCATGAAATCATGGCCTGAAGCCATCATTTTCGTGGCTTCGTTAAATCCATGCCATGCGGTACGGTAATCCATCCCAAGGAATTCAGGCATATGAATACCCATGCTTGTCAGGGCAGCGGAGAAGTAATCACTCCAGGAAATGGCCACGGCAACATTTCCGACCGAATATTCCATGATCAGGTCCCATCCGATAATCCATGCAATGAGTTCACCAAAAGCAGCGTAAGCGTATGTGTAAGCACTTCCGCTCACGGGTATACGCGAGGCAAATTCGGCATAGCATAAAGCTGAAAATCCGCATACGACAGCGGTCAGCACAAAAAGCAACGATATGGAGGGGCCTCCGGATACTGCGGCATTGCCAATGGTGCTGTAAATTCCGGCACCAATAATGGCAGCAATTCCCAGTGAAGTAAGGTCACGGACACCCAGATCTCTCTTGAGCCCTGAATTTTCAAGCCCGGCCTTCTCATCCTCTGAGAAAATGCGTATGCTTTTACGGCGAAAAAGGGAATTCATCCGGGATCCGTTGGTGAATTACTT
>JAGDMB010000170.1 GCA_017860375.1 Bacteroidota bacterium
AAAAAAGAAGTCGGCTGATGCAAGAACGTGGTCCAGAATTTATTATTGCGCGGTGGCCGCTGATCGGCGATGAACCAGATCAAAAAGGGCTTTTTGTTGTTCCTGTGTTCCAGCGCCACCCGGTAAACGCTTTCCATAGGCGTCAAGACGGTTCCCTTATAACGATTGCGGATCTTAAGGAACAGCCGGTCCATGTCCTTGTTCTGCAGGGGTCGGTAAATTACCAGCGCGTCACGCCGTGCATAAACTGATATTGCGGAATTCAGTTCCCAGTTGCCATAATGGCCTGAAACCAGTGCATAATTGCGGCCATTTTCATGAAATTCATTGAGCAATTCCGGATTGGTATACCGGAACCGGCGGTTAATTTCATCCAGGGATAGTGTGTACGGTGTAAGCGATTCGAGCAGGAAATCACACAAAAACCGGTAAAACTTTCTCGCAATTTGCCGGATCTCCGCTTCTGATTTAAGGGGATACGCGTTTCTGAGATTTTCAAAAACAGTTTTCTTCCGGTAGGGGATCGCATAAAACGCTACTACAAACATCAGGTCAGAAATGCGGTGTAGAATAAAAAAAGGGAGTCTGGACACCAGCCAGACAAGGGATAACAAAGTATAGTACTTTACGCGGCCCATCAGGGATTCGCTTTACGGTTCATGAACCGGCCGACATTTTCAAGAAATTCGGCATGCATTTCCGCACAGGAAGCAACAATTTCCCGGCTGAAAAGGAAATCATCCTCTCCTTTAAAATCCGATGCTATACCGCCCGCCTGCTTTAAGATCAGGGCTCCTGCGGCTACATCCCATACACTCAGGTTGTATTCATAAAAGGCATCATACCGCCCGCATGCCACATAGGCAAGGTCGGTGGCAGCCGATCCCAGCCGGCGGACACCATGCGAACCCGTGAAGAAATATGTGAGCGATTGCATGAAGGGCTCAATACGGCCAAAATTATGGTAAGGAAATCCGGTGGCGATTAAGGCATCATTCACTTTTACGGTGTGCGAAACGGTTATTTCCCTTTCGTTAAGATAGGCTTTGCTCCCTTTCCATGCGTAAAAGCACTCGTCCATAAAAATCTCATATACCACACCGACCACGATTTCTTTATCTTCGAGAAGAGCAATACTGACCGCAACAGGAGGAGCACCATGAATGAAATTGGTCGTTCCGTCAAGCGGATCAATCACCCAGGTGAACCGGATGCCGGTTTTGGTTGAAGACCCTTCCTCGGCAATAAAGCCGGCTTCCGGAAGCAGGGCTTCAAGACGTTGAATGATCCTCTTCTCCGCTGCCTTATCCACGGAAGTGACAAAGTTTTGTCTTCCTTTTGTGTGGATATTATCCGTTGAAACCTGATGGAGCTGATCACGGATAAAAGTCCCGGTATCTTTTGCCACGATGCGCACGGCTTCACATAATTGCCTGTAATCCATTATTCCTGAGTTAGAGTCGGATTCAAATATAAGAAAAAAATCACAGGCATATTTCACTGCCGGGCAATTTGGGGTAAAACCCTCAGCATGGAGGAAGGTTTACCAAAATTTATTGGCAGGAGATCTGCTGAATTTGAAAAACTTTGTTTGGTGAAATTCATACATTTGGACCACACCCGTTATGAATCGAAATGTAAAAACGAAACCCATGAAAAAATATCTTTATGCCAATGCCGAACTCCACAATATGGATTTTGTATCGTGCATCGATGAACTTCCGCTCTGGTCGGCCCCTTTTGGATTAAGCCTTTTGGATACTATTGAAATGAAACCCGGGCTGAAGGTGCTGGATGTAGGCTGTGGCTGCGGATTCCCTTTGATCGAACTGGCCCAGCGCCTGGGCAACACATGCAACCTGACCGGCATCGATCCCTGGGAAACCGCACTCGGCAGGGTACGGTTGAAGATGCTGCAGTACGGCATTTCCAACACGGAAGTGCTGAACTGCTGCGCTGAAACGATGCCCTTTCAAGACGGTTGCTTTACACTTATCGTGTCAAATAATGGCCTTAATAATGTGGAAAACCTGGAACAGGCTGTCCGCGAATGCGGCCGTGTGGCAGCTCCGGGGGCACAGCTGGTGCTTACCCAGAACCTGGAAGGTTCCATGATCGAATTCTATTCGATTTTTGAAAAAGTATTATCCGGAAAAAAGATGCGTGCCGAGATCGCCATATTAAAGAACCATATCTACCAAAAAAGAAAACCGGTTCAGGAAGTGTTTGCCATCCTTGAAAAGAATCAGTTTACCGTTGGCAAATGGATCGAAAAAAGCTTTTACCTGCGCTTTCTCAACGCAGAAGCCATGTTGAATCATTCCTTCATCCGGTTCTGGTTTGCAGACAGCTGGGGCAAAATCATACATCCCGACAGGCAGTATGCAATTTTTACACAAGTAGAAAAGGAGTTGAACCGGCTGGCCATGGCCAAGGGAGAGATCCGGCTGACTATACCTTACATAGTCGTGGATTGCAGAAGACAGTAATGACAAAACAGCAGGATACGGGCCGGTCGGATAGAAAAACGGATAAATCCAACCTTGCAACCTTGAAATGTTCTAATTTTGACAAATCTCAAGTGAAATTTCAGGCAAAATGAAAAAAGGACATATTTTGGTATTGGCCATTGTGGCTATAATGGGAGGTCTTGTTGCGGTTGTTGTGTATTCAATCCTGATCGACAATAAGGAAAAGAAAATAACAGCCCGGGTTGACCAGCCGATTGCCATGGTCAATATATCCGGTGATAGCCCTGTAACCGATTTTACCTTTGCAGCGGAACAATCCATCAATGCGGTGGTCCATGTTAAAACCCAGTCAACGGTCGAATACCGGAACCCAATCTACGATTTTTTTTACGGTGACCGGTACAAGGGTGAATCTGAGCCTGTCCTCGGATTTGGTTCCGGTGTGATCATTTCTCCCGAGGGGTATATTGTCACAAACAATCATGTAGTGGAAGGTTCCGAAAAGGTCTATGTTGCACTGAATGATAAAAGGGAATTTGAAGCCATTATCACCGGCACGGATAAATCCACCGATCTTGCCGTGTTGAAAGTGAAGGCAGATAACCTTCATTATCTGCCTTACGGGAACTCCGACCAGCTGAAAGTGGGCGAATGGGTCCTGGCTGTCGGAAATCCTTTTAACATAACATCCACAGTAACAGCCGGGATTGTAAGTGCCAAGGGAAGAAGCATGCAGATCATCCAGGACAATTACAGTATTGAATCGTTCATCCAGACGGATGCGGCGGTAAACCGTGGCAACAGCGGGGGTGCACTGGTGAACCTGAAAGGTGAACTGATCGGCATCAACACGGCCATTGTCTCCCCGTCGGGTGGGTATGTGGGAATTTCTTTTGCTATCCCGGTAAGCATTGTTAAAAAGGTGGTGGCTGACCTTATAGAATCCGGAGTGGTACAGCGGGGCATCCTCGGCGTCGGCATTGGTGAAATCACTGCTGATCTGGCAAAGGAAAAAAACCTGGGTAAAATTGAAGGCGTGTATGTTACTGAAGTCAGGGATAACTCCGGTGCGAAAGAAGCCGGGATTGAGCAGGGTGATGTAATTATGAAAATCAATGATATCGGAGTAAACAGTCCCGCTGAACTTCAGGAACAGGTAGGCCGCTTCAGACCGGGAGACAGGATCAATGTTTTGATAAAAAGAAGAGGCAATATGAAACAATTTGAGGTGACTTTGCGTAACCTGCAAGGAGACACAAAGATTGTCACAATCAAAACATACGGTACGGTACTTGGAGCAAAGATTGTTGAGCTTGAAAAGGATGAAAAGGCAAAGCTGGGTTTAAAATACGGTGTAAAAGTAACGGAGCTTCAGACCGGCAAGCTGAAATCGGAGGGAGTAAAAGAAGGATTCATCATCACACAGGTAAACAACAAACCTGTTTATTCAGTTTCGGAGCTTGAAAAACTTATTAATAGCACAAAAGGCGGGGTTTATATAGAAGGTATGTATCCTGACGGAATAGTGGCGTATTATGCGTTTGGTCTGTAAGCGCCAAAAAATGACCGCATCGCTCAGCATATGAAGCAACCGCCTGCTTTAATTTATGCCGTCTCTTATTTATATTGAATTTAAATTTAAAATAGCCTAAATTCGCACATGTTTTTTTTTAAGGGAAGAAAATGAGACAGTTAAAGATTACAAAGTCGATTACGAACAGGGAGAGTGCTTCATTAGACAAGTATTTGCAGGAGATTGGGAAAGAAGATCTCATTACGGTTGAAGAAGAAGTTGAACTGGCCCAGCGTATTAAGAAGGGTGATAAAACCGCCCTGGAAAAACTCACGCGGGCAAACCTGCGGTTTGTTGTTTCAGTTGCCAAACAATACCAGAACCAGGGATTGAGTCTTCCCGACCTGATCAATGAAGGGAACCTTGGATTAATCAAGGCTGCGGAAAAATTTGATGAAACACGCGGATTTAAGTTTATATCCTACGCTGTATGGTGGATTCGGCAATCGATTTTGCAAGCCCTGGCAGAACAGTCGAGGATTGTTCGTCTGCCCCTGAACCAGGTGGGTTCTTTGAATAAGATCAATAAAGCATTTTCAAAATTTGAGCAGGAGTTCGAACGTACTCCTACCTCCGAAGAACTGGCTGAAGCGCTTGAAATTCCCAAGGAAAAAATTGCCGATACACTGAAAGTCTCCGGACGCCATGTATCGGTCGATGCTCCATTTGCAGACGGAGAAGATAACAGCCTGCTCGACGTACTTATTAACCACGATTCACCTAAAGCCGATAAGAAACTGATCAGCGAATCGCTGATGAAGGAAATTGACAGAGCATTGTCGACACTCACCGAAAGAGAAAGAGATATTATTAAACTCTTTTTTGGTATTGGCATTCAGGAAATGACCCTCGAGGAGATCGGTGAACGTTTCGGCCTTACCCGTGAAAGGGTGAGACAGATAAAGGAAAAGGCTATCCGCCGGCTTCGCCATACTTCGCGCAGCAAATTGCTGAAATCGTATCTCGGATAATAAATAGTCCGGTCTTACCAATACAAAGCTGCAGCCTTCGGGATGCAGCTTTTTTGTTGCAGGAGGTTTCATCCGTCACCCGGCGAAGCCGGGCGACAGAAATGACGTAGCCAGGCAATTGAAACGGGGATCACCTGGCGAAGCCCTACGACGGAAATGACAATGCCGGGCGACGGCAAGGAATTGCACATGGCAATAATTGCACAGGTTGCGCCGTTTGTATAATTTAGCGTATTATGAAATATCCGGATCTCCGTCGAACTTTCCTTTGGCTCACCGTCTTCAGCATCGCCATGGCCTATCTCGAAAGTGCCGTTGTGGTCTACCTGCGTGCGATCATGTACCCCGGGGGATTTGACTTCCCGCTTGCCATCATGCAGCCCGGCATTGCCGTCACGGAGGTATTCCGCGAGGCGGCCACCATCGTTATGCTGCTCGGGGCCGGATACCTGGGGGGCCGTAATTTTATCCAGCGGTTCGCATGGTTTATCTATTGCTTTGCCGTATGGGATATTTTTTATTATATATTTCTTAAGATACTGGTCAACTGGCCCGCATCCCTTATGACCTGGGATATCCTCTTTCTGATCCCCACCACATGGACGGGACCTGTGATCGCTCCTGTCATTGTTTCCTTTACCATGGTATTGCTGGCCCTGGTGATCATTATCCGGGGCAAAACCCATGAAAGCCTGGGCATCAATCCCGGTGAATGGATATTGCTCATCACCGGATCCATTATCATTATCCTGGCTTTTGTATGGGATTATTCAGCTTTCCTGCTCAGGCATTATTCCTTCGGTGAGCTCCTTACCCTGCCCGATAAGAATGACCTGCTGGAGCTCTCACAGCAGTATATTCCCGAGCGTTTTCCATGGCTGATCTTTGCCCTGGGAGAGATGATGATCCTGCTGGCGATCGGATTTGAGAATTTGAAAGTTTAAGTTGACTAATCCATGTCATCCACTTCCTTGATGACAATTAAATACACTAAACTTTCAAATCTTCAAACTCTCGAACTTTCAATTCTTCAAACGGTCGAATCTTCAAATCTTCAAACTCTCAACTTATACTGCTCCAGTCGACCTGCGAACGGGACAGCTTTTTCAGTTGCTTTGACAGGGTCTCATTTTCA
>JAGDMB010000171.1 GCA_017860375.1 Bacteroidota bacterium
AAACGAGATGGCGAAGGGATATGATTATTATAATGTCGGGGGATTTTCTGTCAGTCCGGATAACAGACTGCTCTCCTTCGGGGTTGACACGGTAAGCCGACGTATGTATACCCTGCACATCAAAAACCTGGAGACCGGCGAAATCCTTCCCGATGAAATCAGCCAGACAACGGGTTCATCCACCTGGGCTGCCGACAATAAAACCCTGTTCTATTCCCTCAAGGATACCGGTACATTGCGGCCTTATAAAATCCTCCGTCATTCCCTGGGATTACCAGCTGAAAAGGATGTAACGGTTTATGAGGAAGAAGATGAAACCTACGCGGCGTATGTATACAAAACAAAATCAAAAGAATACATCATCATAGCCCTGGCATCCACCCTGTCGAATGAATACCGGTTCCTGAAAGCAGATGATCCCGCCGGATCCTTCAGGGTGTTTCATCCCCGTGAAAAGGAACTGGAATACGATATCGATCATTTTGAGAACCGTTTCTTCATCCGCACCAATCTGGATGCAAAGAATTTCAGGCTGATGGAAACCCCTGTCACGAATACTTCAAAGAGCGCATGGAAAGAAGTGATCGCTCACCGCGATACGGTATTGCTCGAGAGTTTTGAACTCTTCAGCGATTATATGGTACTGGATGAAAGGATCAACGGGCTTACCCGGTTCAGGGTGATGAATATGAAGGACAAAACCGAATATTATATTGATCTGCCGGAACAGGCTTACACCGCGTGGTTTTCGGCCAATCCGGAATTCGACACCCGACTCCTCCGTTTCGGTTACTCGTCGCTGACCACACCCAATTCCACCTTTGACTTCCACATGAAAACAAAGGAACGGGTGCTGCTGAAGCGCCAGGAGGTTGTGGGGGATTTTAATCCCGACCGGTATTTTTCCGAAAGGATCTTCGCCACCGCCGGTGACGGTTCAAAGATCCCGGTATCCCTGGTATACCGGAAAGGAATAAAGAAAGACGGAAGCAATCCGCTGTTGCTCTACGGGTATGGTTCGTATGGGTTCACCACCGATCCGTATTTCAGTTCGGTAAGGCTGAGCCTGCTGGACCGCGGTTTCATCTATGCCATTGCCCATGTGCGGGGTGAGCAGATCATGGGCCGCAGCTGGTATGACGACGGCAAGTTGCTGAAAAAGAAAAACACCTTCACCGATTTCATCGATTGTGCCGAATTCCTGATCAAAGAGAATTATACCTCCCCTGAGAAGCTGATGGCCTATGGAGGGAGTGCCGGAGGGTTGCTGATCGGTGCCGTTGTCAATATGAAACCCGAACTTTTCAAGGGAGTGATCGCAGCGGTTCCCTTTGTGGATGTGGTCACCACCATGCTCGACGAGAGCATTCCCCTGACAACCTCGGAATATGATGAATGGGGGAATCCGAATGAAAAAGTATATTACGACTACATGCTCTCCTATTCACCATATGACAACGTTGCAACGAAAGCCTATCCCAATATGCTTGTTACCACAGGCCTGCATGATTCGCAGGTGCAATATTGGGAACCGGCAAAATGGGTGGCCAAGCTCCGCGACAGGAAGACGGATGACAACCTGCTGTTGCTGTTCACCAATATGGAAACCGGACACAGCGGAGCTTCCGGAAGGTTCGAGACCCACAGGGAGACCGCGCTGGAATATGCGTTTTTGCTGAAACTGATGGGAATGAAGGAGTAAGGTGCGGATTCCCTGGTAACAGGATTACACCAGAGGCGAGCGCGTTGCCTGATAAAATTTCAGGGTAATTGATAATCGGCGAGCGGTGAGGGTTGAGGGGAAACCATTATCCAGCATCCAGCATCCAGTAAGGGTGTCCGGGAAGCGGAAATCAGGCTATATGGAAATTTTTTCCCTGATTTTGTCCTGAATCCCGTCATCCAGTGTCATGTAATCCGAATTCTCCGTCGTGGTATCCGCTTTCTCAAACAGGAAAATATGAGCGTCTTCGGAAAGCACCACGTGATGCCAGACGGATCGTTTCACATTATAGGCCACGTTTAGCTCCATGGGATTCACAAAAGGAATAAGCTGCCCGTTCTTTTCCTCCACGATGATCATGTCGGCTTTTCCCACCGTGAGAATAAAAACTTCATCGGTTTCATTGTGCCTTTCGACTTGCTGAATGCAATGGGGATATACTTTGCCGCACTGCCTGAGCACGGCTACCCGCCATTCGCCGGTTGTAATCACGGGCATGAATTTCTGTTCAAAGCAGCTGCCGGCTTCAACAAGATCCGAAGAGGGTATCATACACAATAAATTTTAGTTGCACGTTTGAGAATTCGTCTGCCTTTGCGCCGGCCACCGGAAGGCAGACAGGTCTGCCTGAGATCCAATCGCCTTTGCGGCTTTGAGAGAACAAACCATACCTTCATCACAGAAAAAATCGTCATTGGAGTGATTGCATTACTTCACAATCCCCGAAAAGCCCATGAATGCCAGCGACAACAGTCCGGCTGTGATGAGCGACAGGGGAAATCCCTGCATACCCTTCGGCGTATCTGTCAGGCTGAGTTGTTCGCGAATGCCGGCCATTAAAATAAGCGCAAGGGTAAATCCCACGGCAATACTGGCGGCGTACACCACGCTCATGATCAGGTTGTAATCCTTCTGAACAGCCAGCAGGGCAATACCCAGCACGGCACAGTTGGTCGTGATCAGGGGGAGGTAAATGCCGAGAGCCTGATACAGCGGAGGAGCCATCTTTTTAAGGATGATCTCCACGACCTGAACAAGGAAGGCAATGACGAAAATAAAGGTAATGGTCTGCATGAATTCAATATGCAGGGGAACCAGTACATAATTCTGGACCAGGTAAGTGACCAGGTTTGCCAGTGCCATGACAAAAATTACAGCCAGACCCATGCCAATGGATGTGCTTATTTTATTGGACACTCCCAAAAACGGGCAGATCCCTAAAAACTGGGCCAACACAACATTGTTGACCAGTACTGCCGATATGATGATAAGGATGTATTCCATATTCCTTTCCGTTTATGAATCAGAAACTTAGTTTTGCTTTAAGCTTGTTTACGATTGCTATTAAAAGCCCGTAGGTCACAAAAGCCCCCGGAGGAAGAATAAATATCAGGATGGTCGATGCATTTTCACTCATAAGCCGGAAGTTGAAAATGGAACCGTTCCCGAGAATTTCACGAATACTGGCCAGCAGGGTAATGGCCAGGGTGAAACCGATGCCCATGCCCAGGCCGTCGAGGACCGAGTGCCAGACGCGGTTCTTTTGAGCAAATGCTTCCGCACGGCCCAGAATTATGCAATTCACCACGATAAGCGGGATAAAGATCCCCAGCGCCTTGTAAAGATCAGGGGTATAAGCCTTCATTACCAGGTCAACGATGGTAACAAAGGTGGCGATAACCACAATGAATGCGGCGATCCGGACTTTATCAGGTATCAAATTCTTTAACAGGGAAATTATAAGGTTGGAACATACCAGTACAAAGGTAGTGGCGGCTCCCATTCCGATTCCGTTAGTGGCTGCGGTGGTAACGGCCAGTGTCGGACAGGTACCCAGGACCAGTACGAAGGTCGGGTTTTCCTTCAACAGGCCGTTTGTAAAATATTTCAGGTTTGCCATATGCTGTTATATTTCAATAATTAAGGTAGTATTTCCGATGAATCGCTAACCGATCCAAGCGCATTATGAGCCCGCTGCAGGGCATCACAGAAGGCGCGCGAACTTATGGTGGCTGCGGTGATAGCGTCCACCTGCCCGCCGTCCTTTTTCACTTTCAGGGCAAAGTTTTCCGGATCTTTCCCGAAAAACTGGTTGAGGAATTTCGGTTCGGCCATTTTTGTCCCCAAACCAGGGGTTTCCTTATGCTGCAAAACTGTGATGGCATTGATCGTCCCGTCCGCATTGAAACCGGCCATCAGCTCGATATGTCCGGAAAATCCTTTTTCAGAGAAGGTTTTCACGGCAAATCCGGCCGGTTCATTCTGCTTCTTCACCGGATAAATGGTTACGCCATCGACCAAACGTGCATCCGGCAGCGGATCGTTATCAAAGTCGGGCGAGACCATCTTGATGGCGTTAATCTCCTTTTGCCTGGCCGCATCTTCGATAGGTCCTTTTGTTTTCAGGTAAACAAAAGTCAGGGCAGCGGACATCACCATCGAGATCAGGGTCAGCGAAAGGACCATGTTCTTCAGGGTGGATTCGAGTTTTTTAGCCATGGTTCACCTCCTTTCCAAACCGTTTGGGTTTCACATATTTGTTGATAAGCGGAACAACGGCATTCATGATGAGGATGGCAAAAGATACTCCTTCGGGGTATGAACCATATACACGGATTATCACGGTAATGAGGCCTATACCGATGGCATAAAGGATCATTCCGGCCTTTGTCATGGGAGAGGTTACCAGGTCGGTAGCCATAAAGATGGCACCGAGCATCACCCCGCCGGTGAGGATATGAAAGACAGGCGATGCGTTGTGCAGTGGATCGATAAGCCAGAGAATCCCTGTAAATCCGAAGACGGTGGCCATGACGAAAACCGGAATGTGCCAGGTGATGATCTTTTTATACAGCAACCATGCAAATCCCAGCAGCAGGGCAACGGCGGATACTTCACCCAGCGAACCGTTCATGGTGCCCAGAAAGAGCTGCATATGATCCGGCACCTGCTGCGCAATAGAAGACATCGCTTCTCCGTTCCGCAGCCCCTCTTTTACGATACCCAGAGGAGTGGCTCCGGTGGCGGCATCGAGGTATTTAAGCCGCGACAAAACGGGGAGCGGCCAGCTCGTCATCTGCACCGGGAAGGATATCAGAAGGAAAACGCGGCCCACCAGTGCAGGATTGAAAGGATTGTTCCCCAGCCCTCCGTATACCATTTTCCCGATGGAAATGGCAAACACGCTGCCAACGATGATCATCCACCAGGGCAGGTTTGAGGGAAGGTTAAAGGCCAGCAGCAGACCGGTGACAATGGCCGAGCCATCGCTGATCCGGACCTCCGACTTCATGATATATTTCTGTATCAGGTATTCGGTAAGTACGCATGCGGAAATCGCAATGGAAGTGACCAGAATGGCCCCGATACCAAAAAGAAAGAGCGACATCAAAAATGCCGGGATCAGGGCGACAACCACACCTGTCATTAGGCTTTTGACCGATTGCTGCCCGAATACATGGGGTGAAGGGGATACGGTAAAAATCTGGCTCATGCTGGTTTTTTTCTTGTTCGTATGATTTTGCCCACCTGGGCTTTTCCGAGCCGGATATAGTCCAATAATGGCCGGTCAGCAGGGCATGTAAAGCTGCAACATCCGCATTCCATGCAATCCATTACTTTTTCTTCTTCCAGCCGGTCAAAGAGGCTCCTCTGGAAAAGAGGCATCAGCAGATAGGGTTCGAGTCCCATGGGACAGGTATCGACACATTTGGAACACCTAATACAGGGCTGGATTTTCCCGCGCAGGGATTCCTTTTCGGAAAGCAGTACTATACCGGAACTGCCCTTTACCACAGGAACATCAAGGCTTGCTATGGCTTTGCCCATCATGGGGCCGCCGGCAATGATCTTCCCAGTATCATCCGGCATCCCCCCGACTGCTTCAATTAGGGATGCAAGGGGTGTACCGATCCTCACCCTTAAATTGGCAGGTTGTTTCAGTGATTTCCCGGTAACGGTAACGATTCTTTCAAAAAGGGGCTTATTCTTTTGCACGGCTTCATATACGGCAAACGCGGTTCCGACGTTAAACGCCACAACACCCACATCGACCGGCAAACCGCCGGAAGGAACCTCGCGGTTCAGGATGGCTTTGATAAGCTGCTTTTCCCCGCCCTGCGGATATTTCACTTCCAGCACAGATACCGTGGTCCCGGGATATTTCTGCGCCAATACCTTAAGATTTTGAATC